>NZ_RHQO01000017.1:0-78511 GCF_003935475.1 Pseudomonas sp. p99-361
GAGCGCAGCTCGCGATTGCGCCGCGCGGGCGGCGCTCAATCTCACAGGCACTGAAGATGCAGCGGCTACCCTTGCCAGGAACCATAGAATCTCCCACAGGTCATGCACAAGGTCTGAAAATGTGCAGTACCTGTGGGCTTGCCGGCGCTAGGGCCGGTGCAGGCTTGAATCAGCCTTTCCCTTTGGTCCGGGTCTGATTCGGCCCGCCATTTTTCTCCAGGTGCTCGATGATCATCCCGGCCACGTTCTTGCCAGTGGTCACTTCAATGCCTTCCAGGCCTGGCGATGAGTTCACCTCCATCACCAACGGCCCATGGTTGGAGCGCAGGATATCCACGCCCGCGACACTCAAACCCATCACCTTGGCTGCGCGAATCGCGGTGATGCGCTCTTCGGGGGTGATCTTGATCAGGCTGGCGACCCCGCCACGGTGCAGATTGGAACGAAACTCACCGGGCTTGGCCTGGCGCTTCATTGAGGCAATCACCTTGTCCCCCACCACGAAGCAGCGGATGTCCGCACCGCCGGCCTCCTTGATGTACTCCTGCACCATGATGTTCTGCTTCAGGCCCATGAACGCCTCGATCACCGACTCGGCTGCCTGCGGGGTTTCGCACAGCACCACGCCGATACCCTGCGTGCCTTCCAGCACCTTGATCACCAGGGGGGCACCGTTGACCATGCGGATCAGGTCGGGAATATCGTCGGGCGAGTGGGCGAAACCGGTGATCGGCAGGCCAATACCGCGCCGTGACAACAGCTGCAGCGAGCGCAGCTTGTCGCGCGAGCGGGCGATAGCCACCGACTCGTTGAGCGGGTACACGCCCATCATTTCGAACTGGCGCAGCACCGCACAGCCGTAGAAGGTTACCGAGGCGCCAATACGCGGGATCACGGCATCGAAACCTTCCAGCGGCTTGCCGCGGTAGTGGATCTGCGGCTTGTGGCTGGCAATGTTCATGTAGGCCCGCAAGGTATCGATCACCACCATTTCGTGGCCACGCTGAGTACCGGCTTCGACCAGGCGGCGGGTGGAATACAGACGCGGATTGCGCGACAGCACAGCGATCTTCATGCAGCACCTGTGACAGGGGAAAGGGTGGCCGGGAAGGCCGGTTTGTCTTGCACGTACTTTACGCCTGGGTTGACCACCAGCTGGCCCTGCACCAGGGCCTTCGAGCCGAGCAGCAGGCGGTAGCGCATGCTCTTGCGGCAGGCCAGGGTGAATTCGACCTCCCACACACGGTCACCCAACGCCAGTGGCGTGCGAATGACATAACGGGTCTGGGCATGCCCGTTAGAGCTGCGGATGATCTTTCTGTTCACCAAAGGTGCTTCGCAGCGGCGATGGCGCAACTGCACTACTGTGCCCAGGTGCGCGGTGAAGCGCACCCAGGGTTGGCCATTACGCTCGAAGGGTTCGATATCGGTGGCGTGCAGGCTGGAGGTGCTGGCGCCGGTGTCGATCTTGGCGCGCAGCCCGGCCACACCGAGGTCGGGCAAGGCGACCCACTCACGCAGGCCGATTACAGTCAAATGGTCAAATGTCTTCACTAAGCACACCCTGCGAATGAGGTGGTGAACTGTAAGCACGGCGGGGACTTTTTGCATCCGTAAGTGAAGGTAGTACAGTTCAATGAAAGACAGAATCCGAGGTAACGCAATGGCACAAAAAGCCGAAGACGACGATAAGGTGCGCCTGGACAAATGGCTGTGGGCGGCTCGTTTCTACAAGACGCGGGCGTTGGCCAAGGCCGCGATCGAGAACGGCAAGGTGCATTGCCGGGGCGAGCGTTGCAAGCCGGGCAAGGAGCCGCGCGTGGGCGACGAATTCGTGCTGCGTACCGGCTTCGATGAGCGCACCGTGGTGGTGAAGGCGTTGTCGGTGGTGCGGCGTGGGGCGCCCGAGGCGCAGACGCTGTACGAAGAGACCGAAGAGAGTGTGCGGCGCAGGGAGCAGGCAGCCGAAATGCGCAAGGCAGGGGCGATGGGGGTAACTACCGATGGCCGGCCGAACAAGAAGCAGCGGCGGCAGATTCACCAGCTGCATGGGAACTTCGAATAGCCGAGGCCGCTTCTACAAGGGTGCAGGCAGTGCTGTAGGAGCGGCCTCGTGTCGCGATGGGCTGCGCAGCAGCCCCCAGGGGTCTAGCGGACTACCGCCAACCGCCCGACCAACGGCAATTTCGCAGCAATCGAGAATAACGGCGCCGTCCAGCGCATCAGTGCCGCGCTACCCTTGGCCGCCAACGGCGTGTAATAGCTCCAGCCCAACGCCAGCACTGCCATCAGCAACCCGCCGATGTAGTCATCTTGCCCCCAGTGCGCGCCGGCCACCAGGCGCGGCAGCATGAACAGCACCGCCAGCGCCCAGATCACCACGAACTGCATCAGGCGGCGGCTGAACACGCTCATGAACAATGCCCAGATCAACAACACCGAGGCGTGGTCGCCGGGGAAACTCTTGCTGGAGCGGTCCTTCAGCTCCCACTTGGCTTCCAGGTGGGGGTAGTAGTCGCTCAGGTGCACCACGTCGTCGAACATCATCGAGGGGCTCTTGTGTTGCCAGCCCGCGGCATCCACCCACTTGGAAAACAGCGCGCGAATCACCACTAAGAGAAGCAGCGTGACCAGAAAGCCGAAAAACGCCTGGCGAACCTGCGCTGCCTTGAACACCCAATCACCGCGGATCAGCAGTGCCAGCAGGATCAGGCCGACCACGATGTCGAACGGGCGCATGCTGCCCACGGTCCAGATATAGCGCCAGGTGGTGTTGTCAGCCAACGGTGCATTGAGGCTGTGGAACAGCCACTCGTCGAAAGTCAGGCACAGGATCTGGCCAAAAGGCCATAACCAGAAACACAGTAGAGCGATCGGCAGCAGCGTGCAGGCTGCCAGCGGTCCCCAGGACCACCTTGCTTGGAACAGTGGTCGATTATCCATAAGATACCTCTATCTCCTATAAGGGAAACGAGCGCCTGAAGGCGCTCTGCGATGGGATTACCGATTCCCTTCCATTATTTTGTCATCATTTTCAGATAGCCAGACAACCATGAGCGACTTGCCAGAAAAAGATTTCACCCAACGTTTCATCTTCGACGAGCGCGATGTGCGCGGCGAGTGGGTGTCTCTCGATGACAGCTACGCTGCAGTGCTGGCGCGTCATGAATACCCACAGCCGGTGCAAACCCTGCTTGGCGAGCTGATGGCCGCCACCGCTTTGCTGGTCGGTGCCTTGAAGTTCGACGGCCTGCTGATACTGCAGGCGCGCTCCGCCGGGCCGATCCCGCTGCTGATGGTCGAGTGCTCCGGTGACCGTGATATCCGCGGCATGGCCCGATACGAGGCGGATCAGATCCCGGCCGACGCCAGCCTGGCGCAGCTGATGCCCGACGGCCACCTGACCCTGACCATCGACCCGGTCAAGGGCCAGCGTTATCAGGGGACCGTCGACCTCGATGGTGCCAACCTCTCGGAGTGCTTCACCAACTACTTCGTTCAGTCCCAGCAGTTGAACACGCGGTTCTGGCTGAATGCCGACGCTGGCAAGGCGCGCGGCCTGCTGCTGCAGCAACTGCCACGCGATCGCCAGCCGGACGATGAAGAGCGCGAAGACAGCTGGCAGCACGTGGTTGCCCTGGCCCAGACCCTCAAGCCGCAAGAGTGGGCAGAAGCCAATGAAACCCTGCTGCACCGCCTGTACCACGAAGATGCCGTGCGCCTGTTCGATGAACAGCCGCTGCGCTTCAAATGCAGCTGCTCACGCGAACGTTCCGGCAATGCCCTGGTCAGCCTGGGTGAGCATGACGCCAAGGCTCTGGTGCAAGAGTGCGGTGGGCAGGTAGAGATCGATTGCCAGTTCTGCAACCAGCGCTATTTCTTCGACGCCAGCGATGTGGCGCAACTGTTTGCCGGCGGCGGCACGGACGTAGCCTCAGAAACTCGCCACTGAAACGTTTAAGCTCAGGAAAATCTCCTGTCGAATTGCGCAAAAACGCAGTTCTGACAGGAGGGGCCTACTTTTTTTGGGCTTTTCTGGCATAATCCGGCCACTTTTTTCGCTGTAGTAGTTTTTTCGGAACAACTACAAAACGTTTGGAGCACTCGGCCTCGGGCCGGATGGGGTATCTCATGACGCAAGCCAATAACACCGTGTACACCGACCTGAGCGTCGATGAGCTGGTAAAAGAAGCGCTGCAACGCGGTGAAGGTGTACTAGCCGATACCGGCGCGCTGGTCGTGGAGACCGGTCACCGTACTGGCCGTTCGCCGGCTGACCGTTTCATCGTCGAAGAGCCTTCCACCCAGGACGCCATCGCCTGGGGCCCGATCAACCGCAAGTTCCCGGCCGACAAGTTCGATGCCCTGTGGGACCGCGTCGAGGCGTTCAACAACGCCCAGGATCACTTCGTTTCCTACGTTCACGTAGGGGCTGCCGCCGAGCACTACCTGCCGGTGAAAATGACCACCCAGACTGCCTGGCAGAACCTGTTCGGCCGTTGCCTGTTCATCAACCCTGAGCAGTACAACCCGGCGGGTCGCGGCGAGTGGCAGGTGCTCAACGTCGCCAACTTCGAGTGCGTACCTGAGCGTGATGGTACCAACTCCGACGGTTGCGTGATCATCAACTTCGCGCAGAAGAAAGTGCTGATCGCCGGCATGCGCTACGCCGGTGAAATGAAGAAAGCCATGTTCTCGGTGCAGAACTTCCTGCTGCCGGCTGCCGACGTGCTGCCAATGCACTGCGCCGCCAACATCGGCGAAGCAGGCGATGTAACCCTGTTCTTCGGCCTGTCCGGCACCGGCAAAACCACCCTGTCGGCCGACGAAAGCCGTTACCTGATCGGTGACGACGAGCACGGTTGGGGCGAAGGCGTTGTCTTCAACATCGAAGGCGGCTGCTATGCCAAGTGCATCGACCTGTCCGAGAAGAACGAGCCGGTCATCTGGAAAGCCATCAAGCACGGTGCTGTGCTGGAAAACGTCGTTCTCGACGCCAACAAGCACGCTGACTACACCGATGTCAGCTTGACCCAGAACAGCCGTGCGGCCTACCCGCTGGAGCACGTTGCCAAGCGTTCGGAAAAGAACCTGGGCGGTGAGCCAAACGCAGTGATCTTCCTGACCTGCGACCTGACCGGTGTTCTGCCTCCGGTGTCGATCCTGAACAACGAACAGGCTGCCTACCACTTCCTGTCCGGTTACACCGCGCTGGTCGGTTCCACCGAAATGGGCTCGGGCGGCGGCATCAAGTCGACCTTCTCGACCTGCTTCGGTGCACCGTTCTTCCCACGCCCGGCTGGCGAGTACGCCGAGCTGCTGATCAAGCGTATCAACGGCTTCAACTCCAAGGTCTACCTGGTCAACACCGGCTGGACCGGTGGTGGCTACGGCGTTGGCAAGCGCTTCAGCATTCCGACCACCCGCGCGGTGATCGCTGCCATCCAGAGCGGCGCGCTGGTCGGTGCCGAAACCGAGCACCTGGACATCATCAACCTGGACGTACCGAAGGCCGTCCCAGGCGTTGATACCGAACTGCTCAACCCGCGTACCAACTGGGCTGACAAAGCTGCCTACGACGAGGCCGCCAAAGGCCTGGCCAAGCTGTTCATCGAGAACTTCAAGAAGTTTGAAGTTTCCGACGCCATCAAGGCCGCTGGTCCGCAGCTGTAAGCTGCAACCAGCCGCAATGAGAAAGCCGCCAGAATTGGCGGCTTTTTTGTTATCCGTGCTGATGCAATGCCTTGTAGGGGCGGCCTTGTGTCGCGATGGGCCGCATAGCGGCCCCGGGGTTTTAGCGTCACTGCATAAATTGTCGGGGCCGCTTTGCGGCCCATCGCGACACAAGGCCGCTCCTACAGGGTAAGGTGCAGGCAGCGGGAACCTGGTTTTTCTGTTTCACTGTCAGCATCCATTGCGAAGACAAGAGTCAGCCAGATGACCGAATCCCCTCAGCGCACTGCCTTCTCCCACTTTCACCCGATTCTCACCCGCCCGCAGGACAACGACCTCAATGGCCATATCGCCGGGGCCACGGTGCACGGCTTCTTCGAAACGGCGATCCAGGCGTTTCTCGTCGAGCAGGCCGAGCTGGACCTGCGTGACGGCGAGCTGGCGGCTTTCGTGGTCAGTTCGGCAGCAGATTTCTATGCATTGCCGGGCTTCCCGGACGTGCTGGAAGTTGGGCTGGGCGTAACGCGCCTGGCGGGCAGTACGGTGGAGTACCGCCTGGCGTTGTATCGCCCAGGTGAGCCCGAGGCCTGCGCGGCCGGCACGGTGGTGCAAGTCTTCATCGAGCGTCTCAGTGGCCGGCCTGTGGCGTTGCCAGAGGCGCTTCAGGTGATTCTTTCCGGCTTGGTGCTGGAACAACACGTATAAAAAACCCCGCCGGAAGGGGCGGGGTTCTTGTTGCCGGGGCAGGGCCCTCAGGCGTTAGTCGCGCCAGTGGCGCTTGTGCTTGCGGTGGCCGTAGTGATGGCCACGGTCGTAGTGGCGACGGTCGTCGTAGCCACGGCGGTAGCGACGGTCGTCATGGCGCTCATCGGCGTCGGCCTTGTTGCCCAGGTAGTTACCCAGCGCACCACCAGCACCGCCGCCGGCAGCCGCGCCGATGTAGCTACCGGTAGTACCGCCTACCGAGCGACCCACCACGTTACCGCCTGCCGCGCCCAGGGCACCGCCAATAGCGGCTTCACCGCGCTGGCGCTTGTCGGCACCCAGCGCACCGCCGGCCGCACCGCCCAGGCCGGCACCAATGGCGCCGCCGGTGCTACCGCCGATGGAGTTACCGACAACGGAGCCCAGTACCCCACCCAATGCGCCGCCAATGCCGGCCTCGGTGGTGCCGCCTGCCATGGCAACGCCGCTGAGCAAGCTGAAAGACAACAACAAAATCGAGGATTACTTCTTCATCAAGAGAGCCTCATAAGGATGACGAGGCGAATTTGAGGCTAAGCGAGGTGGCTGGCAACGGAAATCCGACGAGTAACACGAGTTGTACACAATTCTGTAAGTGACTGTATTTGTTGTGAAACTTAAACCGTTTTCGGCTGTCTGAGGTCTTTATGGCAAAAGCCCTGAACCTTGCGGAACAGGGCTTTTTGGTTTTTGACGTTGGGGCTTCTGGCCTCTTCGCGGCAACTTTATTACAGAATACGCCCGTCGTCCCGCGCCCGCTCCAGCTTGATGGCGATGAACTTCGAGGTTGGCGTATGGCTGCCATCGCCAATGCTCTCCAGCGGCACCAGCGGGTTCACCTCCGGGTAATACGCCGCCGCCTGCCCGGCCGGAATATCGAACGCCAGCAGGGTAAAGCCGTGCACCCGGCGGACGTGTTCATCCCCCCACAACGATACGATGTCGACCTTCTGCCCCGGCTGGAAGCCCAGGCGGATGATGTCGGCTTCGTTGGCGAACAGCACCTCGCGTTGGCCGCGCACGCCACGGTAGCGGTCGTCCAGGCCGTAGATGGTGGTGTTGTACTGATCGTGCGAACGCATCGACTGCATGATCAGGTCCGGTAACTGGCCGCTGGCACGCACACGGTCGTCAAGCAGCGTATCGGGCAGCAGGTTGGCCTTGAAGTTGGCGCGGCCGGTGTTGGTCTTCCATGTGCGGCTGGCGGCGTTATTGCCCAGGTAGAAGCCGCCTGGGTGTTGCAGGCGTTGGTTGAAGCCGCTGAAGCCCGTGATGGTGTCGGCGATCAGGTCGCGAATGCGCGCATAGTCGGCGACCAGCCAGTGCCAGTCCACGGGTTTCTTGCCCAGCGTAGCGGCGGCGATGCCAGCAATGACCGCCGGCTCCGAGCGCATCTGCGAAGACAGCGGTTTGAGCTGGCCGTTGGATGCGTGCACCATGCTGAACGAGTCTTCGACCGTTACCGCTTGTGGCCCGTCGGCCTGCAGGTCGATGTCGGTACGGCCCAGGCACGGCAAAATCAGCGCTTGCTTGCCATGAACCAGGTGGCTGCGGTTGAGCTTGGTGCTGATGTGCACGGTCAGCTCGCAGTTGCGCAGCGCCTGCGCCGTGCGCTCGGTGTCCGGCGTGGCCCGGGCGAAATTGCCGCCCAGGCCGATGAACACCTTGGCCCGGCCGTCGAGCATGGCGTGAATCGCTTCGACCGTGTTGTGGCCGTTGTGCCGTGGCACGGGGAAGCCGAAGCGCTTTTCCATGGCCTCGAGCAGCGCCATGGGTGGGCGCTCGTTGATGCCCATGGTGCGGTCGCCCTGCACGTTGCTGTGGCCACGTACCGGGCACAGGCCTGCGCCTGGTGCGCCGATATTGCCGCGCAGCATCTGCAGGTTGACGATTTCCTGAATGGTCGGCACCGAGTGGCGGTGTTGGGTGATACCCATCGCCCAGCACATGATGACCCGCTCGGCGCGGCAGTACATGCGCGCCGCCAGTTCGATGTCGGCCATGGGCAGGCCGGATTGCGCCTGGATATGGTCCCATGGCGTGGCATCTACCACGGCCAGGTAATCGTCCACGCCATGGCCGTGCTCGGCGATGAAGGCATGGTCGAACACCGCCGGTTCACCCTTGGCCTGGGCTTCACGCTCCCACTGCAGGGCGAACTTGGCCATGCCACGCAGCAGCGCCATGTCGCCACCCAGCGCCGGTCGGAAGAATGCCGTGTTGGTTGGGCGGTCGCTGTTGGTCAGCATTTCCAGCGGGTTCTGCGGGTGCTGGAAGCGCTCCAGGTCCCGCTCCTTGAGCGGGTTGATGCAAACTACCTGAGCGCCACGTTTCACCGCGTCGCGCAGCGGGTCGAGCATGCGCGGGTGGTTGGTGCCGGGGTTCTGGCCCCAGACAAAAATCGCGTCGGCATGTTCGAAGTCGTCGAACGTGACCGTGCCCTTGCCCACCCCGATGCTTTGCCCCAACGCCACGCCGCTGGCCTCGTGGCACATGTTCGAGCAGTCGGGAAAGTTGTTGGTACCGAAGGCGCGCACGAACAGCTGGTACAGGTAGGCTGCTTCGTTGCTGGCCCGCCCCGAGGTATAGAACTCGGCCTGGTCAGGTGTGGCCAACTTGTTCAGCTCGCGGGCGACCAGGGCAAAAGCGGCGTCCCAGCTGATCGGCTGATAGCGGTCGCTGGTCGCGTCGTAGACCATCGGCTCGGTGAGGCGGCCCTGATACTCCAGCCAGTAGTCGCTTTGCTGCAGCAAGGCGGTGACGCTGTAACGGGCGAAGAAGGCAGCGTCGACACGGCGCTTGGTGGCCTCCCAGTTCACGGCCTTGGCGCCGTTCTCGCAGAACTTGACCATGCCGCTTTCTGGCGAATCGCCCCAGGCGCAGCCTGGGCAGTCGAAACCGCCGTTCTGGTTGGTCTTGAGCAGGGCGCGAATGTTCTTCAGCGCGTTATCGCTGCCGACCCAGGCCTTGGCCACGCTGCGCAGCGCGCCCCAGCCACCGGCAGGGCCGTGGTAGGGCTTGTAGCGAGGGGTTGAGGCTGGGGCATTGTCCGGTAGGTGCTGGTACGAGGTCACGACTGTTACGACTCCGCCGCCGGGCTGTAGACCCGCGGTGCGCTGTGCTTGGGGAGATGAATGAGGTTGAGGTTGTGCTTGCGCGCCCACTGCAGGGCAAGCCCGGTGGGGGCGGACAGGCTGACCAAGGTCTGGATGCCGGCGCGCAGCACCTTCTGGATCAGTTCCAGGCTGCAGCGGCTGGTGACGATCGCAAGGCCGCCCTGGCTGTCGATGCCCTGGCGCAGCAGCGCGCCGATCAGCTTGTCGAGGGCGTTGTGCCGGCCAATGTCTTCACGGCCCAGCAGCAGTTCGCCGTGGCGGTCCATGAACAGCGCGGCATGCACCGCCCCGCAGTGCTGGCCCAGCGGCTGAAATGCATCGATGCGCTCGCGCAGGCCCACCAGCCACGCTGCCGGTGGCAGCGGCGCACCGGGCAGCACGGCCAGTTCTGGTAACGCCTGCTCCAGCGCCTCGACCCCGCACAGGCCGCAGCCGCTGGTGCCGGCCAGCTGCCGGCGCTGGTTTTTCAGGTTCCAGAAGGCTCGGCTGGATATTTCCAGGTCTGCATACAGGGCCGAGCCACTGCCCGAGAGCTTCAGGTCGTAGACTTCCGAGGTGCCTTCGACGATGCCGCTGCCCACGCTGAAACCGACGGCGAAATCTTCCAGGTCGGTCGGGCTGACCAGCATCACTGCCTGGTTGAGGCCGTTGTAGACGATGGCCAACGCAACCTCTTCGGCCAGCGGCGTGCTGTCACCTTTACCGTCGCTGAGCTGGACGTATGCGTAGGTGTTGCTGGCGGCCGGCAGGGACAAGGGCGATGAGGCCGTGCAGACCGGAGGTTTGCTGTTCATCGGGGCAGGCTGTTCATTAGGCGGCTTGGTGTAGCACAAGCCTAGGCGCGTGGGCCTGTGGCGTCTAATCGCTAGCCTCTATCCCTTGATAGAGCGCGTCGATTGGTCGCAGGCGGGCGGCATGAGCAAAGCTGGCCTAGACTGCTGGGTTCGAGGTTTCGTGAACAAGGAGAGTGCTATGAGCTTGATCAGTTTCGTGAAGGAAGCAGGCGAGAAGTTGATCGACCTGCTGACCCCGGGCAATGCCAAAGCCGAAGAGCAGTTGAAGAAACACGTGGAGAATGTCGGCCTCGGCAACCCGAACATCACGGCGACCGTGGAGGGCGACAAAGTGATCCTCAAGGGTGAAGTCGCCAGCCAGGAAGAGAAGGAGAAGATTGTGCTGGCAGCGGGCAACATCGAGGGTGTGGCCAGCGTCGATGACCAGATCACTGTGACCGGGCCGGTCGTGACAGCCGCACGCCTGGTCACGGTCAAGAAGGGTGACACGCTGTCGGCGATTGCCCTGGTGGTGTATGGCAATGCCAATCAGTTCAACAAGATCTTCGAGGCCAACAAGCCGATGCTCAAGCACCCGGACAAGATCTATCCGGGGCAGGTACTGCGTATTCCTGACTGATTTTTGCAGGCTTTATCGGCCCTATCGCCGGCAAGCCGGCTCCCACAAGGTTGCTGCAAGGCGTGAGGCCGGTGGTCACCTGTGGGAGCGGGCGTGCCCGCGAACACCGGCGTGCCGGTGCCAGGGCCCTTACAGGCCAATCAATAGCTCCCGGTAATCCTCGACCGCAGCAAACTCTTCGGTATCGCGCGACTGCGCCTGGCTATCGGGCTGGCGCACGGCCAGCAGGTGCGCCACACCAAAGCGCCGTGCGCTGCGCAGTATCGCCAGGGTGTCATCGATGAACAGGCTACGCCCCGGCTCAAAACCGATGTCCGCCTGCAAGGCGTCCCAGAACTGTGGGCTTTCCTTCGGGTAACCATAATCATGCGAGCTGATCAGCCGCTCGAAATACGGTGCCAGTTCCACCCGTTCGAGCTTCAGCGACAGCGAATCACGGTGGGCATTGGTGATCATCACCACGCGCTTGCCGGCATTTCGAATCGCCGCCAGGAACGTGTCGGCATCCGGGCGCAACGCGATCAGGTCGGCAATTTCCCGCTTCAGCTCCCGGATCGGCAGGCGCAGCTCCCGGCTCCAGAAGTCCAGGCAGTACCAGTTCAGCGTGCCGGCATTGCGCTCGAACAGCGGCTGCAGCTCCATTTCCGCCATGGCCCGGCTCACGCCATGCAGCTCTGCATAGCGCTGGGGCAGGTGGTCGAGCCAGAAGCGGTTGTCGTAATGCAGGTCGAGCAGGGTGCCGTCCATATCCAGCAGGACGGTATCGATGGCAGACCAGGGAAGAACAGGCATGGGAAACTCTCGATCAGTCGGCAAGCCACGGTATAGTAACCCGTTCACGCCAAGGAGCCGCCCCATGCGCCAGAAACCCACCGTCCTCAGCCGCGAAATCGTCGCCAGCAGCCGCCTGTTCCGCGTAGAGGCTGTGCAATTGCGCTTCAGCAATGGTGCCGAGCGCACCTATGAGCGCCTGGTAGGCCGGGGTAACGGCTATGGCGCGGTGATGATCGTGGCCATGCTCGACGCCGAGCACGCCGTGCTGGTGGAAGAGTATTGCGGTGGTACCGACGAGTACGAGCTGTCGCTGCCCAAGGGCCTGATCGAGCCCGGCGAAGATGTGCTGGCAGCCGCCAACCGCGAGCTCAAGGAAGAGGCCGGGCTTGGCGCGCGCCAGCTTGAGCACCTGACCGAGCTGTCGCTTTCGCCGGGCTACATGAGCCAGAAAATCCAGGTGGTGCTGGCCACCGATCTGTACGAAGAGCGCCTGGAGGGCGATGAGCCGGAGCCGATGCGGGTCGACAAGGTCAACCTGCGCGAGCTGTCGGCCTTGGCCATGCACCCGCAGTTCACCGAAGGCCGCGCCCTGGCGGCGCTCTACCTGGCGCGTGACCTGATGATTCAGCGGGGGCTGCTGGCGCTATGAACGACAATCAACTGATGCGTGAAGTGGTCAAGTTGGCGTTGACTGCGGGCGAGGCGATCCTGCCGTTCTGGGGTGCCGATGTGGCAGTGACCAACAAGGCCGATGATTCGCCGGTGACTGCCGCCGACCTGGCAGCGCACCGGGTGATTGCCGATGGCCTGCTGGCGCTGGCGCCGCAGATTCCGGTGTTGTCCGAAGAGGACTGCAATATTGCGCTGGCCGAGCGCCAGGGCTGGAGCCGCTGGTGGCTGGTGGACCCGCTGGATGGCACCAAGGAATTCATTGCCGGCAGCGAGGAGTTCACAGTCAATATCGCCTTGATCGAAAAAGGCGAGGTGGTGTTCGGCGTGGTATCGATGCCCACGAATGGCCGCTGCTACTTTGGGGGCCGCGAATTGGGGGCTTGGCGGGCAGACGCGGGTGAGGCGGCCCGGCCGATCCAGGTGCGCAACGCTCCGCCAGTGGGTGAGCGGTTTACCGTGGTTGCCAGCCGCCGGCACTCCAGCCCCGAACAGGAAGCATTGTTGGCGGGCCTGGGTGCGGCAGTGGGTGAACTGGAGCTGGCCAACATTGGTAGCTCGTTGAAGTTCTGCCTGTTGGCCGAGGGCAGCGCCGATTGTTATCCACGCCTGGCGCCGACTTCGCAGTGGGATACGGCGGCGGCCCAGGGTGTGGTGGAAGGGGCGGGTGGTGAAGTGATCGGGCTGGACGGTTTGCCGTTCCGTTACCCGGCGCGCGAGTCTTTGCTCAACCCGTATTTCCTGGCGTTGCCGGCCAAGGCAGCGTGGCGCCAGGCCTTTCTTGAGCTGATCTAGCGGGCCTGGCCTTGTAGGAGCGGCCTTGTGTCGCGATGGGCTGCAAAGGAGCCCCGGCAATTTGTGCACCATGCCCAAACCCTGGGGCTGCTTTGCAGCCCATCGCGACACAAGGCCGCTCCTACAGGGGGCGCGACAGCCTTCGTTCTTAGCGGTGCAGCACGTACTGGCCGCTGAAGGTGACGGCCGGCTCATCAGTCCCGGTATTGCTTACCGTGGTCTGCAGCGTCAACCGCGCCCGGCCACGACGCTGGTACATGTTGAGGAAGCGTTCCCAGGCTTTCTCTTCCGGCGCCGGGCAACGGGCTATTGCCGCCCCGGTAACCGGCAGCGGGTAGCTGATTTGCCCTTCCTGGATGACGATATGCCCGTCATCTATCCCCAGTTCGCGCAGCCGCATGTGCAACCAGCCCCAGCCCACCAGCACCGCTGCACAGTACAGGCTGCCGCCGAACATGGTGCTCTTGTGGTTGACGTTGGCCGCCAGCGGCAATTGCAGGCGCAGGGTGTGGTGTTGCCAATCAATGACCTCCAGGCCCATTTCGCGGGTCAGCGGGATGTCGCCATGCAGTACGGACTGCAGGTACTGGCTATCGGTGCTCATCAACGGTTGTCCTCATGGTCGTCGTGCCCGCCGCTACCGCCCTCGAAGCTCAAGCCATGCTTGCGCAGCTTGTCGTGCAAGGTTTTGCGGGGGATGCCCAGCGCCTCTGCCAGGCTGCGCATGGAGCTGTGGGGCTGGGCCAGCTCGGCGGCGATCAGCGAGCGCTCGAATTGCTCGACCTGTTCGCTCAGGTTGCCACTCAACACCGAAGGCGCCGCAGCCGCAGCCGCTGACAGCTGGCCATCCAGCGCCAGTTCAAGGCCCAGGGCGAAACGCTCGGCGGCGTTCTGCAATTCACGCACGTTACCTGGCCAGGTGTGGCGCAGCAGCATCGCCCGCTGCGCCGGCAGCAAGGCGTGTGGCGCCAGGCTGTGGCGCTGGCTGGCAGCGTCGGCAAAATGCTGGAACAGCACCAGGATGTCGTCGCCGCGGTCCCGCAGCGGCGGGATACGCAGTGGCGCTACGTTCAGCCGGTAGTACAGGTCGGCACGGAAGCGGCCTTGGTCGGCGGCCTGGCGCAGGTCTTCCTTGGTGGCGGCGATAATGCGGATATCCAGCGGGATCAACTGGTTACCGCCCAGGCGTTCCACCACCCGCTCCTGCAACATGCGCAGCAGCTTGACCTGCACGTCCAGGCTCATGCTCTCGATTTCGTCGAGGAACAGCGTGCCGCCGTTGGCGAACTCGAATTTGCCGATGCGCCGTTTTTGCGCCCCGGTGAACGCCCCGGGCTCATGGCCGAACAGTTCGCTTTCGACCACCGATTCGGCCAGTGCCCCGGCGTTGATCGCCACGAACGGCCCGTCACGGCGGCTGGACAGGTCATGCAGCGCACGGGCGACCACCTCCTTGCCAGCACCGGTTTCACCCAGGATCAGCACATCGGCGCGGGTTCCGGCCAAGGCGCCGATCTGCTCGCGCAGGCGCTGCATGGCCGGCGAATGGCCGACCAGGCGCGTGGCCAGTTGCTGGCGGTCGCTCAGCGCCAGGCGCAGGCTGCGGTTGTCCAGCACCAGGCGGCGCAGGGCCAAGGCACGGCGCACGCTGTCGAGCAGGGCGTCGCTGGCGAAAGGCTTTTCCAGAAAGTCATAGGCACCGGCGCGCATTGCCTGTACCGCCAGGGGCACATCCCCGTGGCCGGTAATCAGCAGCACGGGCAGTTCGCTGTCGCGGCCGTGCAGTTGCTCCAGCAGCTGCAGGCCATCGATGCCGGGCATGCGAATGTCGCTGACCACCACGCCGGGCCAGTCGCTCTCGATACGCTCAGCCAGGCCTTGGGCATCGCCCAGCGCGACCACTTTCAGCCCGGCCAGGTCCAAGGTCTGGCTCAGGGCCTGGCGCAGGTGTGGGTCATCGTCGACCAGGATGACCTGGGCTTGGCTGTCGATCTGTGTCTCGGGGGTCATGCCGAGGGGTCCTCCGAATTGGGCAAGGTTGCGCCAGGCGCAGCCTTGCGTAGCTGCAGGGTCAGCAGAGCACCACCTTCCGGGTGGTTGGCCAGCAGCAGTTCACCCCCCAGGGCGCGCATCAGGCTTTCGCAGATGGCCAACCCCAGGCCCAGGCCCTGGGTGCGGGTCTTGGTGGTGAAGAACGGCTCCTTGGCATGCTCCAGGGCCTGGCGGCTGAAGCCGGGGCCATTGTCGCGGATGTACAGGTAGACGCAGTCATCACGCTGTTCGGCACTTAGCCACAGGCGGCGCGGGTTGGCTTTTTCGGTCAGGGCGTCCAGGGCATTGGCCAGCAGGTTGCCCAGCACCTGGCGCAGGCGGGTTTCACCGGCCTGTACCCACAAGGTGGCTTCCGGCAGGTCGCGGATCAGCTCCACGGCCATTGCCCGGCGGCGCTTGGCCAGCAGCGCCAGGGCATCGTCCAGGGCTGGCTGCAGGGCCACGCTTTCCGGGGCGTGCCGGTCACGGCGGGCGAAGGCCCGCAAGTGGGCGATGATCGACGCCATGCGCCCGGTCAGCTCGCCAATCAGCTTGAGGTTGCCGCGGGCGTCCTCGGTGCGTTGGTGGTCGAGCAGGATCTCGGCATTTTCTGCGTAGCTGCGAATCGCCGCCAGCGGCTGGTTGAGTTCGTGGCTGATACTGGCCGACATGGTGCCAAGCACCGACAGCTTGCCGGCCTGCACCAGCTCGTCCTGGGCGCGCACCGCCTCTTGCTGGGCATTTTCGCGCTCCAGTACGGCGCGCTTGAGGCGGGTGTTGAGGCCCTCGAGGTCGGCGGTGCGTTCGGCTACGCGCTTTTCCAGCTCCTGACGGGCGCGGGCTTCGAAGTCGATGCGGTCGATGTAGTGGCGGCGCCGTTGCATCACCAGCCCGGCCAGCAGCATTGCTACCAGCAGGGTGCCGGCGCCAATGGCCATTACCGTTTGTACCGAACGGTCTACCAGCATGCGCGGGGCAAGGATGCTGACTTGCCAGCCGGTCTCCTTGATGTCGCGGGTCTGGGTGATCCAGGCGTCCGGGGCGAGCACCAGCGGTTGCGGTGCCTGGGTAGGGTAGGGCTGGATGGCGATGATGGCCTGGCGCTCGGCATCGCTCAGTGCGCGGGTGGCACGGAAGCGCCAATCGGGCCGCGAAGTGAGGATGACCACGCCATTGTGATCGGTCAGCAACAGCTGCTCCGGCGTGCGGCCCCACAGGGTTTCGGTGTGGTCGAGGTCGACCTTGACCACCAGCACGCCCACGATGCGCTCGCGATCACGTACGGCGGCGGCAAAGAAGTAGCCGCGTTTGGCCGACGTTGTGCCCTGGCCGAAGAAGCGGCCCAGGTGGCCCGCCATGGCTTCGTTGAAGTACGGGCGGAAGGCGAAGTTGCGGCCCACGAAGCTGTCGTGCTTGTCCCAGTTGGAGGCCGCCAGGGTGTTGCCGCTGACGTCCATCAGGTACATCACCTCGGCGCCGGTCTGCTGCACAATGCCCTTGAGCAGGCGGTTGGCGTTGGTCACCGCCTCCAGGCGGAAGGGGTCGGCCAGTACGCTGCGCAGTGCCGGCAGGTCGCCGAGGATCTGCGGCAAGGTTTCATAGCGGTGCAGGGTGCCGAGCAGGTTGGCCACGTACAGGTCCAGGGTCTGGCGGTTCTGCGAGGCCAATTCCTGCTGGTAGTAACGTTCGGCCAGGTGGTGCAAGGGCCACAGTAACGGCGCCAGGCACAGGGCCAGCAAGGCCAGGCTGCGCCAGCGGGGACGGCGTGGGGGCGTGGGTTTAGCAATCATCACGTAAATGCGCCAGAAAGGTCTGGCGCAATTATGCGCTAGTTACGGCAGCAGTTCCGCCTCTGCCCATGCCCGGCCAAGCTTGTCCTTGTCTGACAGCAGCGGTGGTTGCTGCAGCCCCCAGTCGATGGCCAGGTGCGGATCGTCCCAGCGGATGCAGCGGTCGGCGCCGGGGTTGTAGTAATCGGTGGTCTTGTAGAGGAACTCGGCCGACTCGCTCAGCACCGCAAAGCCGTGGGCGAAGCCTGCTGGTATCCACAACTGGCGATGGTTGGCTGCGGACAGATCCACCGCGACCCACTGGCCGAAGGTTGGCGAGCTTTTGCGCACATCCACGGCGACATCGCGGATTTCGCCCTGAACCACGCGCACCAGCTTGCCCTGGGTATTCTCCACCTGAAAATGCAGCCCGCGGAGCACGCCCTTGACCGAGCGCGAGTGGTTATCCTGGACGAATTCGACATTCACCCCGGTCTGCCTTGCGAACTCGCGGGCGTTGAACGCTTCGAAGAAAAAGCCACGGCTGTCACCGTAAACCGTGGGCTCGATGATCAGTACATCGGGGATTTCAGTCGGGATGATGTTCATGGCGGTTCGCTTGCCGTTCGTTAACTATTGACCCTAGTCGCCCTTCCTGGAAATTTCCGCATGCAGCAGTGACAGGATGCGTACGATATGGCCAGGGTAGGCGGCCAAGCGACGGGTGCTAACGGGCGAACACGCATTAAATTCGATTTCTATCGACATTAGCATGGCGGATAGCCTGAAAATCCGACGTATAAGGCTTTAAATATCGATATGTATCGGTTATAAATAGATCAATGTCTCACCGCAATCCGGCCCAGGGCCATCACAGAGGTCAACCATGAAAACCCTCAACTCCACGCCACGTGCCGATGGTTTCCACATGCCCGCCGAGTGGGCCCCGCAAACCCAGGTATGGATGGTTTGGCCGGAGCGTTCGGACAACTGGCGCCTGGGCGGCAAACCGGCGCAGGCAGCCCATGTAGCCCTGGCCAAGGCCATTGCCCGTTTTGAGCCGGTTACCGTTGCGGTTTCCGCTGGCCAGTACGAGAACGCGCGTCGCCAGCTCGACCAGCCGAACATTCGGGTGGTCGAAATCAGCAACGACGACGCCTGGGTGCGTGACACCGGCCCGACCTTCGTCATCAACGACCAAGGCGAAGTGCGCGGTGTGGACTGGGGCTTCAACGCCTGGGGCGGCTTCGATGGTGGCCTGTATGCGCCATGGAACCGCGACGAGGAGCTGGCGGCCAAGGTGCTGGAAATGGAGCGCTGCCAGCGCTACCACACCGAAGGCTTCGTGCTCGAGGGCGGCTCGATCCACGTGGACGGTGAAGGCACGCTGATCACCACCGAGGAATGCCTGCTCAACCGCAACCGCAACCCGCACCTGACCCGCGAGCAGATCGAAGCGGTGCTGCGCGACCACCTGGCGGTGGATACCGTGGTGTGGTTGCCCGATGGCCTGTACAACGATGAAACCGACGGCCACGTCGACAATTTCTGCTGTTACGTGCGCCCGGGCGAAGTGTTACTGGCCTGGACCGATGATTCCAACGACCCCAATTACGCCCGTTGCCATGCCGCCATGGAGGTGTTGCAGAACACCCGTGACGCCAAGGGCCGAGCACTAATCGTGCACAAAATGCCCATTCCCGGGCCGCTGTACGCCACGGCTGAAGAATGTGCCGGTGTCGACCACGTTGCCGGCAGCCAGGAGCGTGACCCATCGGTGCGCCTGGCCGGCTCCTACGTGAACTTCCTGATCGTCAACGGCGGCATTATTGCGCCAAGCTTCGATGACCCGGCAGATGCCGAAGCCAGAGCGATCCTTGCGCGGATATTCCCCGACCACGAAGTGGTGATGATTCCCGGGCGCGAGCTGCTGTTGGGCGGTGGCAACATCCACTGCCTGACCCAGCAGCAGCCGGCACCGGTGACGCGCTGAGTGCCAGCCCGGTGACAAAGAGGCCCGTCAGTAGACGGGTCTTTTTTCGCACGACGCCCGGCGGCTGGTTTGGCATAGGTTTTGTATTGTTTTTCAAGGAGATAGCTTGGGTCTGCCAGGTTATCCGAGCTGTAACATTACCTACGTAGATTAGCCGCTCACGGGTTAGGGAGTACGTGTAGACATGAACGCAGCAAGTGAGTCGGCTTTGCGCCCATCGGCAGTTGGTCACCCATCGCTCAAGCGGGTCGCGGCGTGGTTGAAACACCATGGAAGCATCAGGGTCAGGACGACCGACCCACGACGTCTGCTTGCCGGACGCTACCCGCAAGGTTTGCTCAGCGATGCTGAAATGCAGGCGCTGATGGCGGTGTGGCACTAATCGACTACAGCTGTGCCGACCTCTTGGCGGCGATAGCCGCGAAGAGGCCGGTACCTGCCACACGCCCCTGGTAAATTGTCGGGGCAGTCAAGATGCCGTTTCTGACAAAAAGATAAAATCCCCGCCTACAGCGCCGACATGCATTGAAATGCCTCGTATCACGGGATGATCTTGGTTATATCAACCTGCATTTCACGACTTTTTGACATTTGTAATCGCACACGGCTAGGATTCGGCCCAACGCCTGCTGGCCAGTTCCGTTGGCCATGCTGCTGCCAGAGGCCGCCCGTGCAATTGCCGGCCGGCCTTCAAGTCTGGATCCGCATAGCGTCGAACCTACGTAAGGGGCGTTGGTTCCTGGCGTTGTATTGCAGCGCGTTTTTGATTAAGCGATAAGGAAAATAACATGTTGAAAACCAGGATCAGCCTGGTCGCCCTGGCGATGATCGCCGCGACCCAGGCACAGGCCAATGATCAGGCCGAGAGCAAGGGCTTCATCGAGGACAGCCACGCCAACGTCCTTCTGCGCAACGCTTACATCAACCGTGACAAGAAGCACGGCACCGACGACCAGATCGAATGGGGCCAGGCAGTCATCGGCAACTTCTCCTCCGGTTTCACCCAAGGCACTGTCGGTGTCGGCGTCGACGCATTCGGCCTGTACGCCCTGCGCCTCGATGGCGGCAAAGGCCATAACGGTGGCGCGGGTGTCGACTTCTTCAAGCCGCACGAAACCACCAACGCCGACGGCAACGCCAGCTCGCCGCACAACCTGGCGCGTGGTGGCGCAGCCGTGAAGTTCCGCATTTCCAATACCGTGCTCAAGTACGGTGACCAGATGCCAGCACTGCCAGTGCTGCAGTACGACGACGCACGTCTGCTGCCAGAAAGCTTCACCGGCACCCTGATCACCTCCAAGGAAATCAAGGGCCTGGAGCTGAACGCCGGCCGCTTCACCCAGGAAGCGCGCAAAAGCGCCGAGCGTCGTGATGGTGGTGGCCTGAAGTCGATCAACGTGCTGGGTGGTAGCTACAAGTTCAGCGACAACTTCACCGGCTCGCTGTACACCGCAGACAACGAAGACGTGATGCGCAAGCACTACCTGGGCTTGAACTACGTCTTCCCGATCGCCAGCGACCAGTCCCTGACCCTGGACTTCAACGGCTACAAGTCGGACATCAACAACAAGTACGTCAAGGCCGCCGGCCTGAACGGCGACTCCAACACCATCTGGAGCCTGGCGGCCACCTACGCGTATGGTGCGCACTCGTTCACCCTCGCCCACCAGCGCAGCACTGGCAGCACCGGCTACAACTACGGCTGGTATCAGAACCAGGGCGGCGTGGGTGACGGTGGTTCGACCATCTACCTGGCCAACTCGTACTGGTCCGACTTCAACGCCGAGGACGAGCGTTCCTGGCAGCTGGGCTACGGTCTGGACTTCGGTGCCTACGGCATCCCTGGCCTGACCTACAAGCTGGCCTACGTAGTGGGTGACAACATCAACACCCGCAACAACGCCAACCCGCAGGGCTTCGGCGAAGGCAAGGAACGCGAGATCTTCAACCAGGTCCGTTACGTGGTGCAGGACGGCCCGGCCAAAGACCTGTCCATCAAGCTGCGTAGCTCGTTCGTGCGTACCAACAACGCCGTACAGCAGAACGGCTACAACGACGATGGCAACGAAGTACGCGTATTCGTCGAGTACCCGATCAGCATCTTCTGATGCTGAGCTGAGGGTGCTGGGGGCTGCTTTGCAGCCCATCGCGACGCAAGGCCGCTCCTACAGGCATGCCCCGAACCGGGCCCCTTGTGGGAACGGCCTTGTGTCGCAAAAGGGCCGTATCGCGGCCCCGGCGATCTGCGCCCCAACCTCAAAAAACGAGCTGCCACGCCCCCTCGGGATTCGGCTCAACCCGGTAGCGCCACGCTAACCCGCAATCCACCCCCTTCGCGGTTCATCAGCAGCAGCTCACCGCCATGGCTGCCAGCGATGCGTTGCGCAATGCTCAACCCCAACCCGTATCCCCCGGAGGACTGGTTGCGCGACCCTTCGCCGCGTACGAACGGGTCGGTAACGGTCGCCAGCAGCCCCGGCGCAATCCCCGGGCCACGGTCGTCGATATGGATCAGCACCCCGCTGTTCGCCCGTTCCAGTGTGACCGAAACCTCCTTGGCATAACGCAGTGCATTGACCAGCAGGTTCTGCAGGCAACGCTGCAACAGCAACGCATCCACACGCACGCCGCCTGCCTGGCCATGCACTGGCAATGGCTCTTTTTCGGTCGCCAGGTCGGCGCACAGGCGTGCCACCAGTCGGTCCAGGTCCACCTGCTGCAAGTTCTGCTGTTCCCCGGCGCGCAGGTAGTCGAGCACCTGGCCGATCATGTCGTCCATCTGCCTGATGTTCTGCCGCAGGCGCTGGTGGTGTTCATCCTCCGGCAAGCGCTCCAGGCGCAGGCGCATGCGGGTCAAGGGGGTGCGCAGGTCATGGGACACAGCGGCGAGGAAGTAGGCCTTGTCGTTGACCATGGCAATCAGACGCTGCTGCATGGCGTTGAACGCCTGGGCAGCCTGGCGTACCTCCTGCGGGCCATCCAGCACCAGTGGCGGCTGCTCAAGATTGGTGCCCAGGCCACGGGCAGCATCGGCCAGGCGCTGCAACGGGCGCAGGCACAGGCGCACGGCAATCAGGCAGACCAGCAGCACCGCGACAATGCGCAGGGCATACACCCGCAACAGGTAATCGCTGATCAGCACCCAGGCCGACTCGCCGCTCCAGCCCTGCAGTTCTTGGCCCTCGATGATAAGCCAGTGGCCATCGGCCAATGGCACCGCAAACTGCATATGGGCCTGGGCCGTGCGCAAACCGAACAGGCTGCGCCAGACTATCGGTTGGCCCGACGCGTCGGTCAGTTGCACATTCATCAGGCGTACCGCCTGAGCATGGCCCAGCTCGTACTTGAGGGCCTGGCGCAGCAGCAATTCGACCCGCCGGCGCTCACGGCGCTGATCATGCTTTGGCTCGGGCAGGTGCTCGGCACAGCGCACCTGGTAATGAGCCGGCACTGGCAGCGCGGCATCGTGGCAGTCGGCCCGGGCGATCAGGGGCGCACTGCGCGCGGCGATCAGCCGCACGGGGGCTTCGAACACCTGGGCGAAGCGCACATCGAACCAGATGCTGCTCGACATCAGCTGCACCACCAGCGTGCCGCTGACCATGATCAGCAATAGCTGGCCGAACAGGGTGCGCGGCCACAGCCGGCGAAGCCAGCGCACCTCAGGCATCGGCCTGGTGCTGGCCCATGGTCAGCAAGTAGCCTTCGTTGCGGATGGTGAGGATCTGCGCGGCCCCGTCCGGTGCGCGCCGCAGGTGCTGGCGCAGGCGGCTGACGCACATGTCCACCGAGCGGTCATCAGGCAGGTGGTCGCGGCCGAATGCGCTGCGCGTCAGCTGGTCGCGGGAGACCACGCGGTTGTTAGCCTCCAGCAACTCGCGCAGCACCCGGTAGTCGGAGCGTGGCAGGGCCAGGGTCTGGCCATCGGGGCGCGTGAGCAGGCGCTTGACGTGCTCCAGGCGGAAGCCGGCGAACAGTTGTGCGTCGGCCCCTGCAGTGCCCTGCGCCTGGGTTTCCAGGCGTTGCGGGCGTCGCAGCACCGCCTTGATCCGGGCAATCAGCTCGCGTGGTTCGAAAGGCTTGGCCAGGTAATCGTCGGCACCCACCTCCAGGCCGATGATGCGGTCCAGCGTACTGCCTTTGGCCGACAACATGATCACCGCCAGCCCGGGCTTGCCCTGCAATTGGCGACAAAGGCTGAGCCCGTCTTCGCCGGGCAGCATCAAGTCGAGTACCACCAGATCCACCGTGTGCCTGGCCAATTGCGCGCGCATCTGCTCACCGTCGGCCGCCTCCAGCACGTTGTAACCGGCGTCGGCCAGGTAATCACAAAGAAGTTCGCGGATCTCGTCGTCATCGTCGACGACCAGCAGGGTCGTGCTCATGCGGAAAACACCTGTCGGGTGAGGCCCAGGGGCGCTCATTACATTCAATTACATCCCCGTACATGTCGGGTCTGGCGCCGGGAGGGCCGATCCCCAGAATCCTAACAAAAAATCATCTGCAAATACGAAGCCTTCCCAAATGAATCCCTACAGCATTCCGAACGCGCTCACCCCCACCCTTGCAAACGGCAACCGCCTCAAGCCACTGGCGTTCTGCATTGCCGTGGCTATCAGTGGTGGTGCCATGGCCGCCGACAGCCAACCCCTGGAGCTGGACGCCACGCAAATCGAAGACAGCGCGCTGCTGCCCGCCGACGCTGCAGGCCAGCTGGGCTACACCGTCGAGAGCACACGCAGCTCCACCGGCCTGAACCTGACGCCACGGCAGACCCCGCAGTCAGTCACCACCATCACCCGCCAGCAGATGGAAGACCGTGGCATCCACACCATCGAACAGGCCCTGGAAACCACCCCAGGGGTAACGGCCAACAAGTCCGAAGTGGGCGGGCGTACCGATTATCGCGCCCGTGGCTATTCGATCAGCAACTGGAAGGTCGATGGCCTGCAGACCCAAGGCGGTTCTGACTTCAGCGGCAGCGGCAATGCCTTGAACATGGACCTGTACGAGCGCATCGACATCGTGCGCGGGGCCAACGGCCTGCTTGGCGGCACCGGTGACCCTTCGGCCACCGTCAACCTGATCCGCAAGGCGCCGACCAAGACCTTTGGCGGTAGCGCCTACGCCACCTACGGCAGCTGGGACAAACGCCGCCTGGGTGCCGACCTCAACCTGCCGCTGTCCGAGGACGGGCGCCTGCGCTCGCGTTTCGTGATGACCCAGCAGGACGCCAACTCGTTCCGCGACAACCAGTCCGACCGCTCCCGCGCGGCGCTGGCCAATTTCGAATTCGACCTGGACGACGCCACCACCCTCGGTGCCGGCTACCAGTACGAGTACAACAAGGTGGTGGGTGGCGGCTGGGGCGCGAACATTCCGCTGTGGTACCGCGACGGCAGCAAGACCGACCTGCCACGCAGCACCAACGTGGTGCCCAGCTGGAGCTTTGGCGAGTACATCACGCGCACCGCTTTCGGCTCGCTGCAGCACCGCTTCGACAACGACTGGACGCTGGACCTGAAGGCCTCCCAGGCCACCACCGAAGCCCTCAACCACCGCGGCCTGGCCAAGGTCAACTCGGCAGGGCGCGGCACCTATGGCGGCTACTGGGACCAGGATGGCAGCGGCGCCGTACTGAACGGCCTGCACAGCTCCACCGACACCACCCAGCAATCGGCGCAGATCGACCTGTCTGGCCCATTCCAGCTGTTCGGCCGCACCCACCAGGCCATGGTGGGCTATAACGACAGCCGCACCGTGGGTTGGTCGCCGCAGTACACCTGCACCATGGTGGGCGACGGCATGGCCAGTGCACCGGCGTTGGGGTGCCAGTTCCGCGCCAACAACGGTTTCCCGGTCACCGACTGGCACAACGGCGTGGATGACGACTACGGCCTCATCGCCTCGCGCACCGGCCTGCACAGCAAGACCACCACGCGCTTGCAGGGCATGTACGCCGCTACCCGCCTGAGCATTACCGACCCGCTGTCGGTGATTGTCGGCGTGCGCACCAGCAACTACGCGTCGGTGACCCGTAGCGTGGCCGGCGAGCGCAGCAGCCAGGAAGAGAACGGCATCGTCACCCCATACCTGGGCGCGGTGTACGACCTCAACGACACCTACTCGCTGTACGCCAGCTACACCGACATCTTCACCCCGCAAACATCGGAAACCGTGAGCGGCAGCAAAGTCGAGCCGATTCGTGGGCAAAGCTATGAAACGGGTATCAAGGGTGAATGGTTCGACGGCCGCCTGAACGCCTCGGCAGCGTACTTCCGCACCAAGCAGGAAAACAAAGCCGTGCTCGATGGCGACCTGACCACCCCGACCGGTGCCAGCGCCTATAAGGCCGGCTCGGGTGTGGAAACCGACGGTATCGACCTGGAAGTGGCAGGCGCGTTGACGCCTGAATGGAACGTGTACGCCGGCTACACCTACCTGCACTTCCGCCGTGTCGACAGCGACGGCCGCAGCGACCCGTCGCACCTGTTCAGAGCCTCCACCACCTACCGCCTGAGCGGCCCGCTCGACCGCCTGACCGTAGGTGCCGGTGTAACAGCGCAGAGCAACATCCGCGCTATTTCCAGCCCTGCAGGCCAGCCGGTCAACGGCGTGAGCAGCGGTGCAACCGATGTGAACTGGTCGGGTTATGCCATCTGGAACGCCATGGCCAAGTACCAGGTGACCGATGCCACCAGCGTTACCCTCAACGCCAACAACCTGTTCGACAAGCACTACTACACCCAGTACGGGTTCTATGCCGGCGGCATCTACGGTGACCCGCGCAACCTGTCGCTGACGGTAAGCACTGCCTTCTGATGTGTAGGGGCGGCCTTGCGTCGCCGCCCTACGAGTTGCGCTGTCGCGCAGAGAACTCAATTCGTAAGCGCGACGCGGCCGGTGTGGGAGCGGGCGCGCCCGCTCCCACAAGGGCCCTGCTAAATCAAGCAGTTATGTATCGTTCCATGAGAGCTTCAACCACGACAGAGGAAAATCCGTAGGCAAACGCTCTATTTCAGGGGGGGCGGCTTGAAGCCCGGCTTGCCAAGGTCGCTATCGTGGCCTGCATGCGGATCTTCCTGGTGCGACTCAATGCCATGCTCAGGAATGGCGAGCCTTGGCTGGATCTGGTGTTGCCTCAGCCGAAGAGGGCGTAGATCAACAGCCAAAATGCAGGACTCGACGATTACACGGTTCCTGTGGGAGCGGGCGTGCCCGCGAACACCGGCGCAGCCGGTGCCAGACACCGCGTCGCCTGCTTCGCGGGCAAGCCCGCTCCCACAATAAATCGCACAGGCTTTTCAAATTTTGAGAAAGACAGTTGCTCCTGCATCAAGCGAGTTGAGCGGGGCTCTGGGGCGTGGGCTGGAAACAAAAAAGGCCCACCTTGCGGTGGGCCTTTTGAGTACTGCGTATGGTGCGGCACCAGGAGTCGAATATTAATATATGTCATTGAAAATCTATGATTTATTTGTAGTGGTTAATCGAAATATCTCTAAAGCTATCGTTTTATATATAGCCGTCCGTTTAAGGTGACGAGAGATCTTTGCGTCTCTCATTATAGTGCGTGAAGGTTGGGGATTTTGAGTTTTACTCGTGACGTTCTCGCCTATCTGCTTGGCAAACTCATGCGGCGTCACATGGTCCTCGCGGTTCGCCCCCAGAAACCGGCTCCACCAGGTCATGATCATCCGGCGCTTTTCGAGGAACTCGGCCTTGTGGGTATAGGCGGCGCGCACGTTGTTGCGTTCCTTGTGGCTCATCTGCCGTTCGATAGCCGTCTCCGACTACAGCCCGGACTCGACCAGCGCACTGCACGCCATGGCTCGGAACCCGTGGCCGCAGATATCCACTTAGGTGTCGTAGTCCATCGCCCCGTATGCCGCATTCACCCGGTTCGCGGAAATCGTTTTCACAGTTTGGCACCCTATACGAACACCACATTCAGGCCACCTCAAGTTGCCGAGTTACAGATCGAACTCGTTTCAGCAGGTAGGACGCAACACGATATTTCAAGCTTAAACCGCGCAACATTTCTATTTCCACCAACTACAAGCGACTGCGCTAAATTCCCCACCCTCTGGCAACGATGCCGCCCCCAAACTCACTATCTCGCCGTGAGTAGACCATTGAAAAAATTTGCCTTTGTAAGTGCAGCCGCGGAGCGTGAGTACAAAGAACTGCCCAAGGACGTTCAGGACGATTTCGGCAAGGACCTGCGGCGCATTCAGTATGGCCAGGACCCTGTTCGGCCGTTCAAGACTTTGACGGAATCAGTAGGGGCGGGGGTGCAGGTCGCCCAAGAGCGAATGAAGGAGCTCAAGCACGAGTTGCGCAAGATGGGGTACAGGATTTAGCCGCCCGGCGCTTGAGTGATCACGATCTGGGGAGGTGAACTGCCATCGTCTATGGGAAGGTTCAGGCTGGTGCGAAAGCCAAGCTTGTCCAGCATGTCCATCATGGCGTCCAAAGTGAATTTCTCGATTTTGCCATTAGCCAACTCGGATACCCGGGACTGGGTTACGTTCAGCCTGGCGGCCGCCTCGTGTTGTTTGAGGCCCATTTTTTTGATGCAGTCGGTAATGAAGATGGAAAGGTCCATTTTCAAGGCCATTTTGCTGGCCGTTTCTGCATCGTGGGTGGCGTGGAAGGGGCTTTCGTGGAATTGAAGCGGCATGGGCTTGCCTCAGCAGAAATATCTAAAATTTACGATAAAATCTTAGGTGGGCTCGATGGGCAAGTCGAAGCGTTTGTGTGTGGGGGCTTTTCTTGATGGTCAGAGAATGCGCCACTTGAGATTGCTGGGGATGCTGCGCAGCCCCTCGCGAGGCAAGGGTCCTACATTGGTGGGTGGTGGGCACATATCTGCGGCTCGGCACCGCCCGATATACACCGCCCGAAGGAGCGGCCCGCGAACACCGGCGGAGCCGGTGCCAGACGCCGCGTCGCCTGCTTCGCGGGCAAGCCCGCTCCCACAATGAATCGCACAGGCTTTTCAAATTTTGAGAAAGACAGTTGCTCCTGCATCAAGCGAGTTGAGCGGGGCTCTGGGGCGTGGGCTGGAAACAAAAAAGGCCCACCTTGCGGTGAGCCTTTTGAGTACTGCGTATGGTGCCGGCACCAGGAATCGAACCCGGGACCTACTGATTACAAGTCACCTACGCAAAACAATGAAATCAACGACTTACGTCACTTCGTTGTTACGTGACAGCCTTCGTCTTGCCAGTGATTTCGGGGGATGATCGAGGGTTGTTACGCCGAGCCCAGCGCTTGGCGGCCAGGCGCTGATCGGCACCGAGGGTGGTTATGTCCTCAGCTCCTCTGTTGCAAGAGCGACTTCGCGCAGTTTTTTTCGATAAAATGGATCACATCCACTAATCTTGTTCAGCGGGGGCGTTTTGGAATATTTTTACTTGTTTCTTCATGTTGTGTTGCCAGTTCTGCTACCAATTACATTGTTTTTCCTCTTGGGGGTGGGCAATTTTCGGTCTAGACTTACAGGTTTATTCTCGCTGCATTCAGACGAGAGCTTGATAAGGCAGAAGTTATTCTGGATTAGTTTGAGTGTGCCTGTGGCATTGTTTGTATCTTTTGGGATCGTTTGTTGGAAGGGGTATCAGCTTGACCTGAGTTCATCCGGGATTTCAACTTTTTTAACCATCAGCACTTTCCCTCTTGCCTTGCTTTCTGCTGCAATTCCACTGGGCGTGGTGGTCGCCAGTTTTCATTCGACGCAGCAAACAGCTGAGCAAATAAGGCAGGCCAGTCTTAAAAATAATTTAGAAGCGTACTATCTTCACCGGACTGAATTTTTTAAGCACTTTGAGCGGCATGAAAGAGTTAATTACTTAGATGTCCTTGTAGGGCAGTTCGAGCCGCATCCGCTGCTCTATGTGAATTGCTCTCCCGGCTCGCCAGAAGAAGGCGTTCCTAAGCGCAATGACGCATATTTTAGAGATATTGACGCTAGTTTTAGTTCGGCGGCCATGTTCATGGATATTGTATTTCGTAGGGAATATTCTGATTTTGTATTCGATGCCTATTTGGCTAACGCTTGCGTTTCAATTCATGCTATTTCACACCTGCTAGGTCTGCCCGAAATATATCGTGAGCTTGCCGGTGAAAGCTTGTTGGTGGAGCCGCCTCCACAGCAAGGGCAAGAAGTAATAAAATATTTAACGGTTGGGACGAAATCTGCTCATATCGTAGCTGCTTTTAGATATGCGTGGGATTTCTATGCAAACTTGGCTGCATTTTACGGTTACAAGGTTCCAGAGCTCCCGCAACATCTCCAGTATATTAGTACAGGGGGCAAGGTATTCAGTCTTCCAGGGTGGTCAAATGTCTCAAGGTTCAAGGAAGAACTACAGGAAAACTACGTTAAGTATCATGGTTTTAAAGTGACAAACCCCTCAGACATTATCCCAGAAGAGATCGTCTCATCTGAGTAGCTTAGCGTCTATGCGCTCCCCAGCACTGCAATCAATTTCTGCGCAAGCGACAGGGGCAGTCAGTAGCCTGTATTGCAGCGCTGAGGAGCGGCCTGCCAGCTTTTAAATCAGCGCACGGGTTGTGTGGGCCTAGGCGTGTCGGAGGGATCAACGACGGGCAGACTAAGATCGTAGATGTCCAGCATAGCCTCGTCGCGATGGCCGCTGGCCTCCTGCTTTTCTGCACGTGTACCTGGTGTGTCGGTAATGCCACGACGCTTGAGGTCGTGCAGGCCATAGCGCTCCTCCTCGAGGAGCACGCTGGCTTCGACTGCCTTCGTCATGAAGCGCTGCCAGGCGGTGTCCAGCCCTGACTTACTCAGAGCCATGCCTTGGCTGCCGACGATGAGCGGCCGTCGCTCCGGGCGCAGGGGAACGGGGAAGCTGCGAGCGGTCCAGATCCTTAGTCGATAGGCCTTGGCCTCGTCCCATACTGCGCGCAGACGTGGCGTCCAACGGACGATGTTGTCTCTGCTGCCTTTTCGGCGATTGGTCTGAACACCCTCCTCGAGTTCGTTGGCGTCGGTCAATGTGACGACCTCGATGCCGCGCAATCGGCACAGGTAAGCCAGCTCCATTGCGATGCTCAGGTAGACCGGGCAGCTGCCCGGCTCGTTGCGATGCAGGCGGCCGAGCGCCTTGGCCCGATCAATCATTTCTTCCATGACCGCGACTGACGGCAGGCGGCGCTGCTTACGTTCTGTCGGCGCTTCCACGCCCTGGGCGGGATTGTTGTCCACGTAGCCTCGATTTCGGCCCCATTGCAGGACTCGTCGCAGGTAGCGCAGAACATGGGCTGCTTTCGACGGAGTACCCTCGGCAGCGATCTTGTCGACCAGCCGCTGAACGAGAGCGGGAGAAAAGCGGCGTACGGCCAGATCGCCCAATGGTTTGCCCATCCTGGTGTCTTGGTTCACCAGGACATCGCGGCAATAGACGTAGTCTTCTTTGGTCCGAGGCGCGAGCTCATTCTTAAACTTGGGGCTTCCGTGGAATTGCTGGCATAGGTAGCTCAGGGTTTCGCGATCGGTATTGCCGAACTCCTCCATCATGCGGTGCAGCTCGGCCAGCGTTGCGTCTGCTGGTGCCAAGTTACGCCGGCGCTGCTTGCCTTGTTCGTCACGGTGGGAGGTGTACCAGATTCCGGATCCCCGGTGGTCAAAGTAAATAGCCGCGGGCAGCGCGGCTTGATCGATGTGGCTTGGGATGTGCGGGTTGTGCTTCCGCTTGCGGGCCTTCTTCATAGGATGTCGGCGTCGTATCGCTCCGATTGGCCAGGGCCAACGCCGCCGGCACGGTTGATAAGGTCAATGGTAGTCCAAGGCCCAGACTTACCGCGGAACATGCGAATGCCCTGCTGGACCAGAGTTCGTTCAACGTCCGATCGACGCTGGTAGCCGGTGATGCGTTGGAGGTCCTCAAAGCTGAGAACGTCGCTGATTCCATTCCCCATACTATGTCTCGCAAAAGCGCCCGCCGGCATTGTGATACATGGCCGGCGGGGTGGTTATTAGAAGTTGTGGGCAGAGTTTCTAGGCTTGTTACGTGGTCCCTCTATTCCGGCACAGCTCGGTTCAGTGCGGCCCGAGCTTTCCATCCTGTCCACATGTCGCTCCACCCGGTCGCCGAGTACTTCTCTCCGCGCCTTGCAGCTAGCATCCATTCCACCTTCATTGGAATCCTGGGGTTGCAGCAACGGTTGAACGAATCAACGCAAAACCTCTCGAACGCTTCCCGCTCATCGCGTTCAACCGGTCTGTCGAATCCCTCCAGGAACTCAATGATCTGCTGGCGGGGTGCGTCATCCATACCCACCCATCGCGCGAGATGAATGCCGGCGGTGTGCAGCAGGCTCTTGGCTATTGCCAGTTCGGCGGTCAGCTCTAACACCTCGGCCCTTAATAAGTCGTACGCAGCCCGATCGATAAGCTCAGTACCCACAGGCAGTGAGTGAATACCTTCGCACTGAATAACGTCAGTCAACTGGTTCCTGTCCTCCGCGACTAAAGCGACGACTACCGGTTCGGTGCTGGTTGGAGGTTTCGGCGCAGCTGCCACCATCGCTTCGTAAATCACCCACAAATTATTACTGCCAGTGCGCCTGTAGAACTCGCCGGCTGCCTCGGCGCCGGCCTGCTCCATGTCTCGATTCGCTTTGGTTGGAAGTGTTTTCCACTGAACTTTATCGGTCATTTGGGCGCTCCTTTAGCTGCTGCGCTGTGCGGTGAATTGAACATGTGGGTCAGTGCTGTAGCGGTTGCCGGCGAACAGATCCGGCTGTGCCATCTGTACGCCAAGCTTGTTGGCCAAAGCGCGTGCAGCTGCATCGGCGCTGATGGTGCTACTGGCTGTAGTCTTCTCGCCGCGTGCCCGAGCGGTGTAAGTGCCGGCGCTGAGGCGAACGCTGATGACCAGATCGTTTGTTCTTTGGATGCAGTTCATTCGGCACCGCCATGGTCCGCCAGACCTGGGTTTCCGTACTTCGCAGCACCGCATTTGCAGCGGTAGAGTCCAATCTTGGTGATGCGGCCCACACGGCCTTTAAGGTGGCTGGTTACGACGTTGCGCACGAATGTCCAGCTGTGGCGTTTGCCAAGCGTGCAGGCCTTCATACTGCAACTCCCTGATCCTCGACGAACTCTTCCAGAGCCTCCATGGCCGCGAGCTCGTGACCCCGACTCCAGGCAACAACCTCGCCACCGTCGAACTCTCGCGGGATCGTTGTGCCCAGGGCACCACGTATGACAAGGGTGTCATACCGTGGTGTGATAGCCTGTTCGGCGCCGACTTTTGGGATTTCTACTTGCATGTGGTTCTCCTTGGGTTTGGCTGGTGCCCGGGAGCTGCAACTCCTTGGCACCACTTCTTTCAATCAGTTCCGGCGGGCCAGGTGTACAACCAGGTCGTCAAACTGGGCGTCATCCTCGACAGAGGACTGCCAAGCCAGCACGTTGTGAATCTGGGCGCGGGTGCAGTCGTCGACCAGGATCTCGCGCTGGCCACCGTTCACCCGGACTTCCAGGATCGTCAGCAGCCCATCCTCGGCGTATGCGCCGGCGTTGATGACGGGGTAGTTGTGGCCGGCCTGGACCAGACGGTCTTGCTCCTGCTGCAGCTGGCTGCGGCCGCAGGCGCTGGCGTTTCCGATCAACACACGAATTTGCATAACGACTCCTTGCTCAGGCCTGGAACATCCAGCACTTGACGATGGGTTGTTTGGTGACGGTGTAGTTGCTGCTCTTGGCCTGGTGGGCACGTACGGCGCTGTCGACGGCCTTGTTGACCTCGATGAGCTTGCGGGAGCGGGAATCTTTGAGTCGGTCGCGCAGCTCGTTGATGTCGGCCAGCTTCTGCCGGTGCTCGACTGCGCACTTGACGAAGTCGTTAAGATTGATGGCGATGAGGTGGTCTTTCTTACTGTGGTTGACCACTGGCCCGTCAGCGTCCAGGCCTTGCAGGTACTCATACACCTCCCAGAACTCAGCCACGACGGGGTGATCCGAGCTGATTGAGGCCTGCCGCTCGATCGCCATCCGTACGAGCTGGGCGCGGGTGTGGCTCACCTGGCCATCGCTGAGGGGCAGCACCAGGCACAGGCAGTCGAGCAGGGCCAGCATTTGCGCGTGGTTGTAGATGATCCGCTCTACGCGGATATAACCGCTGAGCTTGTTGCCGCAGTGGTTACAATGGTTTTCCTCACCCTGGAACTGGGTACCGCAGGCAAAACAGTGCGAGTGCAGCGCACGCAACTTGGCCTCGTAGACCGGTAAGCGTTCCGCGAACAGCTCCAGGACCTCGGCCTCTTTCCGCACGGCACGCAGCAGGAAGTTACTGAGCAGTGCACCGTCTAGGCCATTCAGCCGGTCGGCCGCGGCTCGGCTTTCAACCGTTACCTGGGGGCGAACAAAGTGCAGCTTCACGATACGGGTCATGATCGCTTCGGATGCCACCACGGGGGCGTTCTGGCTGATCGCGATGGTGCCTCGGAAGGGAGGCTCATAGGTTTCGTTGCCGGCGGTCTTGACGCCCTTGGTCGCCAGCGTGCCGCCGCCGAAGTAATCCTTCAGTTCGTCCCACTCAAAGGTCTTGGCATGGCTCTTGTCGTCGCCGCTGCGGTCGGATTCGAGCAGAACCACTGGCATGCCGGAAACTTGTCCCATCAGGCGGCTGCGGCCTGCCTTGGTCGACTTTGCAGGGTCGAAGCCTTCGTAGCCTTCGCGGCCGAACAACTTCCACAGCAGGGTTAGCAAGGTGGTCTTGCCGGCGCCGGCCTCGCCGGTGGCCTCCAGGAAGGGGAAAGACTGGTACCGGTGGCGGATCTGCTCGGCGAACAGTGAACCGAACCAGAAGTTGAGCGCGACGATGCCCTGGGCGCCGAAGCAGGTCCACAGCAGGTCCAGCCATTCCGGGCTATAGCGTTTGTCGTCCCGCTGCAGCGCCATCTTCACGCCCTTCTGCAAGCTCTTGAGCTTGAGCTTGCCCATCTCGAAGAATTCCTCTTCGTTTACTCCCACGATCTGGCCATCACGGACAGCCACTTCGTTGAACACGTAGCAGCCGTATTCGCGGCTGTAGCCGATGTAATCAATGGTCTGGACGGTTTTGATGCCGAAAAGCTGGTCTTTCATGATCTTGTCCAATTGCTGTCCACTACCGGTGAACACGGCTCCGGCACCCATGCCGAGAAGTCTTTTCTTGAATTCGCTTGCGGTGGCCACCTGGCTGCCAGTGAAGGTGTTCTTCACTGCCGCGCCGTCATGTGGGAAGTCGACGCGGAAGAAGTACCAGGACTCGTCGGTGATCTCGTTCCGCTGGTAGTACAGGGCCTTCGGGTAGCAGTTCGCGATCTCGACCACGCAGCCGGACATGCGCAGTGCCTTGGCCCGGCGCCCTTTGTCGTTGAGCAACTGGTCTTCCTGGCTCTCGCTCGAATCGAGCGCCTGCATGGCGCTGTTGAACTTGGAAATGTCGAGGCGCCACCAGTACAGGCGGGAGTCGAAACCGAAGTGGAATTCCTCGCGCTCGCGCCACTGGTACAGCAACAGCGCCTTTTCCACCGCGCTCTCAGCGATCAGTAGTGCGCCGTGGTGCTTGGCCTCGTCCAGGTCGTGCTTGATGCGGTCGGCACGGGCTTCGCCGTCGTCAAGAAACGCCCAGCGCTGATGGAGATCGTTCCAGTCGACCTTGCGGGCGTCTGGCTGTGGGATCTGGGCTGCTTCGCATGTAAAACCGAGCGCTCGGGCCTGCTTAACCCAGGCCTTGGTGTACTTGTGCGCACCTGGTTCGTTGTCGAGGGCCCAGATCAGCTTCGGCGTCTTGCCCTCGCAGGTGGCAATCAGGGCCTTGAGCGACTCCTCGGGATAGGCGTTCGATGAGAGCGCAGCCACGGCAGCGATACCGTTATGCAGCAGTGCGATGGCGTCGAAGATGCCCTCGACGATCCACAGCTCTTTGACCTCCTGCAGGTCGACACAGGGCGGGCACCACCAGTGGCCTTTGTAGCTCTTGCCTGGCTGGAAGCGCGCCTTCTTTTTGCCGAACCGTGCCGGCTGATCGATCAGGCGCTCCCAGTACCCACCGTGCTCGAGCGGAAAGCGCACGGTGGCCGAACCGATGCCCAGCTCGCGGTCGAAGTAGTTCTCCTGGGTATACCAGCCCTTGACCAGGTTCAGGTCGAAGCCGCGGGCAAAGGTGAGGTAGGCGATAGCGCTTGCTGCCGGCTCTTTGTCGGTGGCAGGTGCACGCTTGCTCCAGTCGTCGAACAGATCCGGGTAGATCTCTTTGACGGGTGCCATGTAACGGCACTTTTCCTCACGACCACAGCGGATGAACCAGGGGTTATCGTGTCGGGAGAACAGGCGTTTCTGGCTGCACTGCGGGCAGGTGCCCTTGCGCATGTAATCGGTGCCAGCCATGTGCTGCAGGCCGAAGTCGCTTTCCAGGCGCTGCAGTACGTCTGCGCGCAGCTGGAGTTCCATGGGCTGTCGAATCACCGCGAACGCTCCACAGCCGAGCCCAGCTTTCGTTCCAGCGCCTTGCGAGTACGGCAAATGCCCTGCAAGTGAGGCACATCAGCGAGCACCTTCGGACCGCGCTCCCCAACGGGCACGTTGCGGTACCGATCGGAATACCAAACCTCAGCCATCGTCAGGGTGTACTGGCTGTTGAGCCATTGCAGGTAGTGCTCAGCCTGCTGCTCGTCCAGCTCGATTTGAAGGTTGATCTTGCTCATTTCTGCCACCAGTGGAATGCAGTTTCCCCTTACCCACGCAGAACGGGGCACAGGGAAGGGGGTTTGTTCGGGGTTACTTCAGATGTCGCGGTGTTGGAGCATGCGGCGCGGCAGATAGCGTGCCGGCACCTGGTAGCGGTGCTGGGTGATGGTGTCCAACAAGATGAGTTGAGGGCGGTAGATCCCGCTGGAGGGGGAGACGCCAATCATCTGCAGGCGCTTGGTGGTCTTGCTCTCGAACTCAGCAACGGCAAGTTCGGCAATGCGCTGTACCAGGTGGGTTGGGACCTCCAGAGACTGGGCCAAGTACACGCGGCAGCTCTCCAGCACCTGGTTATCGCCAGAAAGATGCATACCTTCACGGCGGAACAGGTAGGCCACTGCGGCGCGCTGCATAGCGTCCCGGTAGTCAGTTTCGTGGTCGGTGATCAAGGCGATGGCGTTCATGCGGTTGCTTCCTCCATGTCCAACTGGTCGAGCAGATCGGGTTGTTTGTCCTGTGACGCGGATTTCATGGCCTGACGGCGAATTGCCACTGGGGCAACAGGCAGTCGAACGGACGGGTTCGGCATGCCGCTTGGACTCATTTCGTGGGTCATCTCGAACTCAGCCCGAACGGACCAGCCGCAAGCCTCGTTCACGCATTGCAGGTAGGCGATACGCAGGAAAATGTGGGTGCCTTCACTGGTGCGGATACGCATCTTGCTGCTGCAGTGCGGGCATACGAGTTTGTAGGCGCTGCTCATTTGCTGCGCCCCCGCTTCTTCTGCTTGCCGTACAGCTGGATGGTCGCTGCGACCTCTGCCGTGCGTGCAGCCATGTAGCAGGTGAGCGCCTGGATGATGGCCATCGCTTCGTGAGGCTCGATGACGCCATCCTCGATCGACGCTGCAATGAGCTGATCAATGTGCCCAAGCTTCGCGTCGGTTTTGAGAGAACGCTGGTACAGCTCGACGTTGTCCAGATCTTCCGGTCTGGTCAGGGGCACAAACATACCGCCATACAGCCTGGCAACGAATTCCGGCAGGTGCGTGGTGTTGGTGTCCTGCTCCAGCTGGTGAATCTGCTCGTAGCTCAGCGGACGGCTACCAGCGTTCTCGTACATGCGGTTGTCGAATTGCTTGAGCTGAAGACCAAGGCGTTGGGAGGCGCATTCGCGACCGCCTGGATAAGCGCAGACAACGGCGCTCACTACCTGGCGCAGGCTCTCTAGAACGGGGGATTTCATGTTCTGGTTTCTTCCTTGGGCCAGGGATGGCTATTTTTCGATCTCGCCGATCTTGATACCGAGCAAAACAGCAGCCCGGTGGGCCTCTCCGAACCGGCCTTTTTTGCGACCGTTGAGGAGATCGCTGACCAGGTTCTTGTTGAGGTCGTGCTTGCGACAGAACTCGGCGATGGAGATGCCGGCTCGATCGAGCTTTTCTCGTGCTTGATCCAGCGTAAGGGGGGCGGGCATAGTGTTCATCTGTGTTCAAACGTGTTCATGTAGCGGTGATGATGGTTCAATAAATTGGACCAGTCAATGCCTAAGGTTTAAAAAAATGGCCATTGGCTATCGGCTGAAGGAAGAAAGGTCGCGCCTGGGCTTTAGCCAGACGGACTTAGCTCGGGTGGGCGGCGTGGGGAAAACCACGCAGATCAACTACGAGAAGGGCGAAAGAAGCCCTGATGCGAGCTACCTAGCAGCTGTTGCTGAGATAGGTGTGGACGTTCTGTATGTCGTGTCCGGACAACGCCAACCCCAGGCGCACGGGAATCTTTCTGCGGAGGAGAGTCTCCTGGTTGAAAGGTATCGCCTCATGTCCACCGAAGCCCGCGCGACCATCAACTCCGTCAGCGAAGCGCTGGCTACGTTTCGCAAGTAACTGAACAGGATAGGCGGGCGCCGGCCCGAGCTTCTGAGCCGCTCGCAGTCCGGCGGCTGCGAAGGTGTGGAATCCAAGGAATGAATAGGTTCGGACGTGCTGTATTGCGTGGCACTGGGGCGCTTCTGGTTGCGCTCGCGGTAGGGAATACCTGGGCTGGAGAGTTCAGTGACAAGGTTGAGCGGGTCTTCTCTCCCTCTGTTATCAAGTCTGCGGAAGAGTCGGGGTCAACAGGAAGGGTTGAGTTCAAAAAGCCGGACCGGCAACCGGATTACTTTGAGAATGGGGATAAAGCGAACAAGGTTTTCGCGATCGATTCGGTACGGGTTTTCCGGGACTTACCTACGATTCAGCGGCTGATTTTCAAGGTGCCTAGAGCAGGCTCCATTCAAACTCTGGATGTGACCAGATCTCAAGTCGAACAGCACTATGAGATCAGCCTTTCCGATTTGGCTACCAATCCGTCCAACTGGCGAGAAGGTTTCATCCAGCCATTCGACAACAAAAAATCGCGAGCAGACTTTGCCGAACGGTTCGTTACACAAAAATAGTGCCACTTGGCCAGCAAGTGGGCTGGTGGCACGTCGCGTCATGCAGAAAATAGGTGACTCCCGAGCGTTAAATACGATGCCATGGTGGCGTCGAGCGCTTGAAATGGAGTTTCTATGCTGGATCGCAAGTGCCCAAGTTTAAAGGACCTGTTTCGTGTTGTATGGCTGTTCTGTCGTAGAAGCGAGGAACAGCGCCGGCACATCGCGATGATTCTTGAAGCGTTCGAAAAGCAGGACGTCACCTGACGTGACCACGGCCCCGGACCTCTAACCCCGGGGCTGTTTCATTGCGTGCTGGCCTTCAGCTTTTCCCATTCCCGATCTGCTGCTTTCTGCGCAGCTTCCTTGTTATCAAAGACACGTTTGATCCGCTTCGGTCGAGTTGCGTCGCCAGCTGTCACCGAAGCCTCTTTGCCGGTGGCCTTGTCGCGATAGAACGCCACCACCCCCGTGTATATTCCGCCTTTTTCCTCTTCGTACAGCCCATCAACGGAGTCTTCCGGCAATTTGCTTTCCAGCTCCAGGCTGGTGGTGTAGCCGTTGTCTGCCGTGAGGCTGTGCTGAACATTCCCCCCGTACCAGACGATGGCGTCGATCTCACTTTTGACGCCTAGCAGGCTGTAGGTCAGCTCTGGGATAAGGTCTGCACGACCTTTGGCCAAGGTGTAACTGAGGGTCGCGCTCCCTCGCTGCAGGCGGTTGAGTTCGGAGCGTGCTGCTCGCAGGGCCGAGTCACGATCGCTGTAGGTGTGGCGCAGTTCCTTGACCTTCTCGCCGCCGCCGGCAATGGCTTCCTGCTTTTTGGTGCTGCCGACGTCGTAGTAATAGGCCTTCACTGAATCGTAGCTATCCCGATCGGCCTGCAGGAAGCGATGACCATCACCATCCGACCTGGTCAGCGTAATGTGTGGCAAAGCTACGCCACCGGCTGTCTTTCCTCCGCCGGCCTGCAGGCAGATGAGGCAGCCGGCTTTCACACTGATAACCGCGTCGTGCAACTCGCCCAGGCGCGTGAGCATGTTGGCATCCGACTCGTTGGCCTGGTCGAGATGCTTCACTGCGCGTGCTGCGACCTCTGCTGCAATTTTCGGTGTGAGCCCATACGCGCTGGCGATCTCGGTGAGGACTGCGCCCAGCGTGACTTCGCTCCAGCTGCGTTCACGTTTGGTTTTCAGAGACCCACGCAGGTCTGCGGATCGAGCCCGGATGCTGAGGATGTCGGGAGCACCGCTGTGCTCGGTTTCGTCGACCGTGTAGGAGCCTTTATCGACAAGTCCTGTGTCGCTCCAGCCCAGCCACAGCTTCACTACGGCGCCCTTCGGGGGAATCTCCAGCAGGCCGTCGTGGTCGCTGAGGGTAATGCTCAACTGATCAGCCTCCAGACCGCGGTTGTCGGTGAGTTCAAGTGACATCAACCGTGGACTGATGAGCCTGGCGATGTCCTTACCATCAACGGTCAAGCGGAATGCGGGCACGCCGTACGCGCTGTCACGCTGCAGTCCCTGCATCGCATCGGTTAGGTACCCGGTCAGTTGGTCCAGTCCGGTCACAGCAGCGCCCTCAGAATATTGGATGACGTCGCGACGACAGCCCCCATCAGGTCGACTCGGCCGTCATCGACCCGCTTGAGCGTCAGGCTGAACTCGATGCGGCGTGCGGTGCCGTCCTGGAAGAACAGGGATCGTGTTTCGCTGAGGCTCTCGATGACAAACAGCCCGTAGACCCTGCCGGTGCCCTCGACCAGAGCCCAGGCTTTGCCGGTGTTCGCCATGGCCCGGATCTCGTCAAGGCTCATCATCGACCCGGCCAGCTCGGGCAGCAGCACGCCAGGTAGAGTGAAGTCGTCTTCCCCTCGGCCGAGAAACTGGCGCGCAGGTTGTGCGCCGATGCGTGAGTTCGCGGCATGGCGCCAGTCGGTTTGGCGCTGCAGCTGCTGATACGCCAGTGTAGGCAGACTGAAAATGAACATGCCCAGGGCAAGCATCATGTGGTTTTACTCCAGATCGGTCAGGCTGCTGCGCTGACGCGCAGATTTCGATCGCTCTCGGCGATCCAGTTCGGCGCTGACTGCTCGCGCAATGGCTTGAGCATCCATTCCAGGGCTGGTCGGAATCGAGATGTGATAGACGTCGTGGCTGTCATATGTGACGGGTGGCGTCGCCGCGATCGGCGGACGGCGGTCCACGGTTACCGTAACCGGGACGATTGACTGCGGATCAGCACTCGCAGCCTGTACTGTCGGGATTTGCGGTACCACTGGACGCGCATCAACGCCGCCGGCGTGAGCTAGTTGCAGCGTAACGGCGGTCAGCGCGCCGACCAGTGACTTGGTACCAACTGTCAGGCCCAGGGCAAGGTTGGCTGATAGTCCTGGCACCGGGTCGGGATAGGACTGCTGCACCGTACTGGTTGGTTGGGTGGCTGGCAGTAGTGGGGCTTCGCGGCCCGGGGCCGGCCACAGATTTCGCGGCGTAAGGGCGCTTGTCAGCGCGCGCAGGCCATCACCAATACTGGAACTGGCGTTTGTGGCATCCCCAGCCTCGCCTGCAGCCGTCACCTGTGCCACTGGCGTCTGCTGGGCTACCGGCTTGGCCTCGACGCCCCGAGTTTTGTCCAACATACGGCTCAAAGCGGTGAGGCCGGCGTCCTCCGAGTCGGCATTAGTAGGCGCCTTGTAAACAATGGCTTTGAGCGCGTCATGTGAGCCACCGCCGGTGTGTTGCTCGGTGACCAACTGTTGCGGTGCTTCTGGCCTGGAAGTGTCCAAACCTCGAACGAGCGTGCGTCCTATCGTGGTAAGTGCGGCGATCACCCAGCTCGGTTCGGTCTCCTGAATCGGGCCTCTGGTGCTTGGCTCGATCGGTGGCGCCCCCACAGCGATGGGCTGAACCACGGGAGTTTTCGGCACCGCTGGGGTGTTCTCGTTACCCTTGAGCAGGATGCGATTGATACCAGTTAGAGCGGCGATCAACTCATTAGGGGCGGGCGCCGGGCCACCAACAGGCTCACCTGGTGCAGTCGGCGAGGCTGCCATCACAAGTGGGTGGGAGACTGGCGGTCGCACCAGCGGTTTTCCATCATCCTCCTGGGCAAGGGTGCGGCTCATACCCGTAAGCGCTGCAATCAGTGGAGCCGTATCGGCCTGCAATGCGGGGGCGTCCGCTGTAGATGTAACGATCGGAGCCTCGACCGATAGCGGCAAGGGCACAGAAGGCCGCGACACTTTTGCCTGGGCTTCGATCGCTGGGGCCTGCGCCACCTTGGTGCTCTTGAGTGCTTCGCGGAGTGAATCAGTACTGGCGGTCAGCCCTTGCGGAATCGCTGCAAACTGACTCGGCAAACCGGCACCTGCCAGCGGGGGCTGCACGCGAGCAAACTCCTTGGCGGTTGGATTGACGTTGTCCACCTGGAGCGCCGCGGCTTTCAGGTCAAACGAACCCGCCTTACTCAGCTGCTGCCCCATCTTCGTGACCGCGTCGATAGGTTGCTGGGCACCGTTGTTCAGGCCTTGAGCGAGCCCTTCGGTGGTGAAGCCACCCAGTTCAGCAAATACCCGGGAAGGACTGTGGATCCCGAGCTTTTCCTTGAACCAGCCAATGGCCGAGCTACCGATGCTGGAAACCGCATCCTTCACCGCGCCCAGCCCTGCCGTCAGTCCGTTGACCAGGCCGTTGACGATCATGCCGCCGAACTCGGTGAAGCGTGACGGCAGGTCGATGCCCAGGTAACTCAGCACCCCGGCGAAGGCTTGGTAGATCAGCCCGATCGGGCTGAAATTGGCCAGGACCGTGAGAATCCCGGCAACTCCACCGCTGAAGCCGGCTTTGATCTCAGCCCAGGCAGTCGAGAAGTAGGCCTTCACCTGGTCCCAGTTCTGGTAGAGCAAGTAACCGGCCCCGGCAATCGCTACTACAGCAGCTGCGATCGCCATGGTTGCAGGGTTGGCGGCAAGCCCCCACAAGGCAATGGACACACCCCGGATGGCGGTCAGTAGTGCGCCAGACAGGACACCAATCAGCTTGCCCACCACCGGCAGGATGGCGCCGCCCTTGATGGCGAACATCGCCATCCCGTATCTGGCCAACGCAAACGGGCCGAGAAGGCTCGCCATGGCTATGGTCAAGGCACCCATGCCAGTGACCAGAACAGCCACGGCTGCCGCGCCTTTGGCCAGGCTGGCTGCAAGCTCCGGGTTCGCCTCGATCCAAGCGCGTGCCGCGCCGACTATGCCGGTGATGGTCTGGACGAGATCGCGAAGCGGGCCGTTTTGCCCGTCCATGAGCGAGCCGATCATCGCGCTCCAGGTCCCGGTGAGCTTGTCCAGGTCACCACTCAGGTTGTCCCGGAATGTCCTACCCATCTTGTCGGCCGCGCCGGTGATGTCGCCTAGGGCGGTTGTTCCGCCTGCCAGTGCCTTCAAAAAGTCAGGGATCTGGTCGACGGCAAGATCTTCCACCGGCGTACCGAATAGCGCGATCGCGGCATTGGCTCGCTCGGCCGGATCTTTAATGCGTAGCAGTGCACTGGCCGTCTTGGTCAGAGCGTCACGGGCAGAGGGGCCACCTTTTGCGATGGCAGAGGACATCTTCGTAGCATTGAGGCCAATGGATTTGTACGCTTCCTGGCTCGCTTTCGACATGTCAGAGCCGCGGATCGAGAACTCTTTGATGGCATCCCCTGTCTTGTCCAGGGCGAACTTGCCTTGCTTGGACATCTCGACCAGCAGGCTCATGGCCTCGGATCCAGTGAACCCCATCCCACGGAAGTGGGTGGAGTATTCGTGCAGGATTTCGGGAATCTCACCACGCATTTGCGTGGAGACCTTCTGCAGGCCGGCCGCGACCAGGTCGAACGCCTGATCGCTGCTGCTGACCAGGCCGTTTTTCATCAGGATGCCGACCATCTGGATGCTTTCACCGACATCCAGCTCCATCACTTTGGATAGATCCAGCGCCTTCCGCGCCGCGCTGTCCAGCTCCTGGTCTCCCAGGCTGCCCAGTGCGCCCAGGGTGCTCTTGGCTGCTGACACGGCATCGCCGATTTCGGCAATGTCCGAACTCTGGCCATCTGCCCGTATGTTGCGGATGATTTCACTGTACTGCTTGCCCTGGTCCGCAGATTCACCGGACTGGGCGGCGATCCTGGATCCCTGGTGTGCAACTTCAAGTTGCGGTGCAAGGATCGCGGCACCGGCCACTGCCATGCCAGCGCCGGCGGCGAGGCCTGCCGCACCTGCTCCTGCCATCTTGCCGGCTCGGTCTTGTGCTTTCTCCAGCCGGCCTTTGGCCTCGGCAGCTTTCCGCTGGGCAGCCGCCAGCCGCTTCAGCTGGGCCTCCTGCTGCTCAATGGTGTTGTTGGTTTGGGCCATTTGCTGGCGAAGGGCGGCGTTGTGCTGGTTCAGCTTTCGGGTATCAATCCCGGCTTCACCGAGCCGCCGTTGGAGGCCTCGCAACGTCTCCTGCTCGGCCTTCTGCTGCTGTTTGAGCTCATTGGTGGCGCGGATGGCGGCCTGAAATTCGGCCGTCATCTGTTTGGTCGGGGCGTTCACTGCTGACATCGCCCGGCCCATTTCCTTCACCTTGGCCCGAGCGGCATCCAAGGCCTGGGCTGTCTGGCGTGCCTGGGCGTTCTGCTGACGCCAGGCGCCGACGTCCTTCTGCTGAGCATTCAGCTCTTTCAGGCGATCGCGCGTCGCTTTGAGCGCGCGGGCGGTCTCCTGTCCGCCCTTGTTGATCTGTCGCAGCGGAGCGGTGGCTTTGTCCACGGTGTCCAGTAGCAATCTCAGCCGTAGATCATTTGCCATCGTTGCTGCTCCTAACCCGCGCTCGCTCGCGCCAATCCATCAAATCTCGGACGGGCAGCCGGTCCATGTCGGCTGGCGTCCAGTGGAAAACCACGGCCAGGTCGGCCATGGCGTCTTCTACGCAACCAGGGATGCGTCCTTCTTCGTCTGCTTCTGCAGCAAAAAACCGGTGACCTTGCCGCCCAGGGCAACCAGGTCAGCAGGGTCCAGCTGGGCCACTTCCTGGGCGTTCAGCTCACAGATCCGTGGCAGCAGCTTGATGAGGCTGGCCACATCCCAGTTCAGCAGCTCGGCCAGGTGCAGGCCGCGCAGCTCGCCGGAACTTGGCTTGCGCAGGGTCACGGTGTCGATGACGGTGTTGCCACGTTTGACCGGGGTGTCCAGTTCGACGGTGTTCTCGCCCAAGGCAGCGGCCTTGGCTTCGACTTCGATGGTTGCTTCGTTAACTTTTTCCATGATGACTCCGGTTACCAGGTTCAGATGCCGAGGGCGCGGCGTTGCTCAGCGAGCAGGTCGACGCCGTTGACGATTTCGATGAAGTTGAGGATGTCGATCTCGATGATGACCTCACCGTTGACGGTGAGCTTGTAGTACGTGAGGGGAGAGGTGATCGAATGCTCGGTGTCCTCACCAGGCGTGGCTTCGCCCATGTCGATGGTTTCGTGACGGCCACGGACTACCACCTCGACACTGGCGTATTCGCCGGTATCGTCCTGCTGGTAGGTCCCGGTGAAGCGCAGCAGCACTCCGTCAGCCTTTACGGCGCCAAACTGGCGCATCGCGATGAGGTCGAACCCGCCCAGCTTCCACTCCAGCTGCAGGCCGTCGTCGGACAGGCCCAGATCTGCCTTGGCGGTACCGTTCATGCCGCCACCGCGGTAGGCCTCCATTTTCCGGGCCAGGACGGGGAGGGTGACGGACTTGCATACGCCCAAGTAGCTGTTGCCGTCGTTGAAGAGGTTCATGTTCTTGAGCTTGCGTGGCATTGCCATAGCAGCGGTCTCCGTCAGCTATTGATGCTGCTGGCGAAGTTCGCCAGGTAGCGGTCAGTGATGCGCTGGCGCAGCGTCAGGTCTTCCAACGGCGGCACAGGCGTGTAGTCGTAATCGATGAAGAGCTTGCCTTCCTTAAGCGTGGTGGCGCTGTTGGCTTCCTCGTCGTACCAGGCGCTGCCACCGAGGATGTAACCGCCGGCGACCAGCTCGCGGAACTTGGCGTTGATGCCTTCCAGGATGTCCCGCACCAGAGAGCTGTGCATGGGTTTGTCCATCGCCCACAGGTGTGCGTCGGCAATGCTGTCAGCCAGTACCTGGGCCGTACGGGTGTAGTTTTCGAAGGCGAACAGCGGGTCGTCAGTGCAGGTGCGGCTACCCCAGAAGCGGAAACCGCTCTCGTTGATGAGGGTGGTCACCTCGTTGCCGTTGAGGTAGTTCGCATCGGTGGCGGGGTTCTGCAGGTCCCAGAAAACGTCGGCACTGATACCGGTCACGCCGTCGACCGGAATGTTGGACAGGGTTTTGTGCCAGCCGACCTCTTGGTCCAGCTTCGCCCGCAGTCCCAGGGCACGGGCTACGGCCGGTGCGGTAACGGTGGCGTTGGTGGTGGTGCTCCATTGCAGGAAGTCTGGCCAGATCACCATGGCTTCGCGGGCGCCGAAGTTCTCCCGGTAGGCGGTGGCTTCTTCCTTGGTCTTGCAGCCGTAGGCGCTGAGATACGCAAAACCACGCAGCTGCTGAGCGATCGAGACCAGTGCAGTGGCCACAGGCAGGCTGTCCAGGCCTGGCACACCGAGGATCCGCGGCTTGACCTTCAGTTGAGACTGGGCGGCCAGCAGCGCCTTCATGCCGGTGTACTTGCCCGAGGCATTGGTGCCGCCAATGATGTTGCTGGTGGTCTCGGCAGCCGTTGTGCCGGTCGCAACGCGGACGACGATGGTGAGGGGCTTGGTCTGGTCCGCGATAGCTTGCAGGGTGGACGCCAGGGTGCCCTTGGTGCCGGCTTTCGCGATTGCGCTCTGGACGTTGGTCAGCAGCACGGGGGTGTTGAGGGGGAACATCGTCGCATCGGCATCTTCTGCGGTGCAGACGACGCCGACAACGGCGGTGGAAACGGTGCGGATCGGCCTGGTGCCCTCGTTGATTTCGAGGACACGCACGCCGTGGTGATATTCGCCGGCCATGGTAGGTGCCTGTGCAGTGGTGGGATGACACTGCACAGGCTGCCGCGCGCGACGAGGTGAAGCGATGAACAGGGCTTGTACTGAGCGACCCTACAGGATCTTTAGGCGTTGCCGACCCCGACCACGCTTGCGTTGATCGCGAAGATCGCCGCATCAGCAACGGCCTCGGCCTCGGCGTGACTGGTTGCCTTGAGCGCCTCCTGCTTGCCCTTCAGGCGGGCAGCGCGGATGGTGGACAGCGCACCTTTCCAGGCGGCTGCCTCGGCCAGGATGTTTTCGGCTGCGGCTTGCGGATCCAGGCCGGCGGCATCGACCCAGGCCTGCACAGTGGCAGGCACAGCGCTCTCGAAGCCAGCCGCCTGGAAGGCCTGGGCCTCTTGCTCGGCCAGCTGGTACTCGACAACTCGCAGCGAGTTACCGACCACGGCGACGCGGGCGCTGTCGGCCGCTTCGTCGATCTGCTGGGCCGCGTACAGCAGCGCGGCCCCAAGCGGCAACGCTTCGTATTTCTCGAAGCCGGTGTAGTTGTTGCCGTTGAACGTAACGTTCAGATTGTCTTTACGCATGATGACCTCAGAGTCAGAAGGGTTAAAGCTTGGTGATGTTGGTTGTCAGCCAAGGGATGGTGTTTGGATCCTTGCCCGCTGCCACGCCCTGAACCAGGTACCCTTCAAGCGCTGCAGGAATGGTGCAGTTCACCGCACTCAGCGACACGCAAGGGAGGCCAGAGCCAACGATCTTGCCGGTGAACGTGCCACGCAAGGCAAACGCCACGTTGTAGAACTTGATTGGAATGAAACCTGGCAGCTTGCTGCCGCCGGCATACGTCATCGAGTAGTAAGCGTCCTGGGCCGCCGACAGCCCACCCGCAGAATCGGGCAGCGAGACGGTCATATCGGCGAAGTCCAGCGATCCGCCCATGTTCACCTGAAAACCGCCGAACCGCTTCATGCCGTTTGCACCCAGGTACTCGTTCAGGGTGAGTTTCCGGGTGTTGGCATCCACATTGTCACCGCGAACGATGATGCGACGGCTGCCTACGGACGCTGCCTCGCCGTGGGTGTAGTCGCCCTGGAGGATGAAGTCACCCACACCACCACTCGGCGTTGCCGCAATGGCTCGGGCGAGAGTCTTGAATGGGGTGTCCGCATTGCCCAGCGCGTTGTCGTCGCCGGTCAGCGGGTTGATGTAGAAGGTACGCGAGATGGCAGGTGCAGCGCTTACCGCATCGGCAATTGCCTTCGCGGCCGCAGTTCTGAAGGTGGTGAAGTAATCGAGCAGCGCTGTGGCCTTACTGGTGAGGGCTGCAATTTCGGTTTCGAGACTCATAGGATCTTATGCTCCGTGGATCAGTTTGGTCAGTTGGGTTTGGGTGGAAATGGTGGCTTCTGCAGCAGCAATACCCATGCTGCGCAGACCGTCGTGGTCGACTTCATGGCGGCGCTCAGCTGTTGCCAGGCGCACGTCTCGCCAGTCGCCTTGCTCGATCACCAGTCGCAACTGTCGGGTGAGCAAGGTGATCTGGTCTTGCAGGTCCAGACTGCGCAGTTGCTCGCTCAGCGCGGCCTCGACCGCGCGAATGCCAACAGCCAGCGCCCCCTCATGGTCGAGTGCATTCCGGTACTCGGCAGTGCCCAAACGCTCGGTGAGGCTGGCCACTTGGCGTGTCATCTGCTCGGCGGTGCTCTGCTGCTGTCGGGCCAGATCGGTGATTTGATCTTGCTGCTGCAGGCTGCGCAGTTGTTCACCGACGAGGGCACTGGCCATGGCAGCCAATGGCGCCGCCAGGGACAGGTTCAAGCCTGCAGGGCTGCTGACGATGGTGACGCTATTCGCCGGCAGCGCCGTCAAGGACAAGTCGTAGGCCAGCAGCAAGTCGGTATTGGCCGGCTTGTAGGTCAGCGCATCAGTCGCATGCGACCAGACCGCCAGCAGCGTGCCGTCGGCCAACAGAAAGCCGATTTCCCGCACCCAGAACGCTGCCGGGCCATCAGCAATGGCAGTGACATGAATTAAGCTGTCGCTCAGCCGCTCGCCGCCGGCAATCGGGTACTTGGCCACCTGGGCGCGCAAGCTGGTTTGCTCATTGGTCGGGGTGTAACCCGACGTACCGAGCGCGATGTGGGTGATCTCGGCAGAGAGGCCTGTGCTGGTGGCATTCCAGACTCCAGCCAGACCTTTCTTGGTGATCACCGGTTGTAAAGGGGTACTCATAAAACAGCCTCCATCGTGCCCCGCACGACGATACGGGTACGGATCGAATTGGCGACCAAGATGGGCGCCTCAGCATGGATAGGGACGGGCTGCGCCTCGGCGTAACCCTTGATCACCGCGCACAGTTGGGAAGCACTGGCCAGCTGCAGCGCTTGCGTAGAGAGCGGGATCGGCACGACCGGCGCGTCCATCGTTTGCCGGTGCAGCGCACGCACCTGGCCGGTGTTGGCGAGCTGCAGGGCTTGCGCCGATGGATCAACCGGAACGGGCGCAGGCTCCACCGTTTTGCGGTGCAGCATCTGGCCCTGACTGGCCCCGGCCGCGACCAGGCCGCCATCGAACCGGGCGCCAAGTCGGAAGGTGTAGTGGCTTCGCTCGTTCTTGGCCGCGTCGACCAGGGCACGCAGGCGTTGCTCCAGTTGCGGCGAGATGATCGAACCTTCGCCCGGCCGGTTTTCGTTAGCCCAGGCCGTGACCCGGAACGTATAGGGCGCCGCGTTGGGGATCTGGTGCCACTCTTTGAAGTCCGCGTTGACCCGCACAGCCTTGAGCACCCGCCGGATCGCGCCGACCGTGCCCTTGGTCCGATGTACCGGTATTGCCTCGCTGATCAGCTCCCGGCGCTGGTCGTCGGTGTAGGCGGCTTCCCAGCCTTCAACCTTCAGTGCCCAGGCCAGCCAGGGCAGGAAGTTCGCCGGGCAGCGCGCTGAGTCAGCGACGCCACGGATAACGTCTGCATCGAGGTCTTGGTCCCGGGCAGCTTCTAACACTCGCTCCAGGAGCGTGGAATTTGATGGCAGAAGGCTCATGCGACCACCTTCGTGCTGAGGGAGATGGACACGCACTCGGGGTAGTGACGTTTGTCGCACACGATTTCAGCGGTGGGTTTCTGAAGGTCCACCCGGCGTACACCTTGCACATGCAAGGCCGCATAAATTGCTGACAGCGACAGCTGACCCTCCAAGTCCCTGGCAGCAGCGATAGCTTTGTCCAGGCTTGCCCGGGATGCAGCTTTGACCACAGAAGACTCTGGGCCCGCCTCCAGTTCCAAGATGGCCAGCACTTCGAAGTTGACCGGCTGGCCCAACTGCGCCCGGGGCCGATCGGTAACGGGCCGTACGCTCTCAGCGGAAAGGCCTGCTTGGACCTTGGCGACCAGATCCTCTGGAGTTTCTTGGCTATCAACCCGGGGCAGGACGGCCAGGGATACGTCGCCCGGCAAGGGATCGGTCAGGCCGGCGGTGTAATCGCACACCAGCACAATGGCGCCGGCCGGGAGCAGGGCTTTCAGCTCAGCGGGCACCGCCACGCCGCTGAATCGGGGGGAATCCACTGACACGCTGGCGATGTTGGCGGAAGCACTCAACCCATGAAACTCATACGCCCCGCGACTTCCGGCGCTGGAAAGGGCCTCAAGCGACAACCTGGTGCGGTACCGCAGGGCTTCGTCGCTTTCCATGACCGCAGACACGGGCGGCACAGCGTCAGGGTCTGCCGGGCGCAGGGTCAGCTTTTGCACGCCGTAGTCCGCCGCGCGGTTTTCCAGATCAGCGCCCGCGGCATACGCCAGAAGGCTGGCTTGGGCCGCATCATTCACGCGCTGCCGGAGTACGAGTTCGCGGTAAGTGCTCTCCTCGAGCAGCTTGGTAACTGGGTCCGACTTCAAGGCAAGCCGTGCTGCGATAGCTGGCTGCTCGGCTGCGGGGTAGCTGCTGAGGTACTGGGCCTTGCGTGTGACCAGGAGCGCTTCGTAGTCGAGCATCTCCACGACATCTGGCGGGGGCAGTAGGCTCAGGTCGATCATGCGGGTGGCGGTCATTGGGCAGCCCCCAGCTGGATCGGCGTTCGAATGTTCAAGGGCGCATTGGTGTCGTTTTGCTTCGCCTCGATCTCCAGCGTGGCGCTACCCGACAGAGAATCGACGTCCAGGCGCACGACGGCCAAAGTGATTCGGGGCTCCCACTGCATGATCGCCACGGCCGAAGCGGCGTAGAGCCGCAGGCGGTTGGCCGCATTGAGGGGCTGGTCGATCAGTTCGGGGACAAGGCTGCCGTAGTCGCGGCGCATTACCCGTGTACCGATTCGAGTTGTCAGGATGTCCACGATGGACTGGGCAATGTGGGCCTCTTCCGAGATTGCCTCGCCGGTGTGTCTGTTCATTTCACTGGCTTCCCGGTCTGACCTGGTCCAGGCATTACCCCCGCGTGTGGGTGCTGGACCAGGCTGATGCCTGCGGCGACGACGTCGATCGATACCTCAACCTTGCCGGTGACTTTCTGGTTGCCGGTCTGGGTGTAGTTCCCCTCATGCACGATGTCCCCGACGATGCGGATCCCGCCGTCGCTGATGACTTCGGACGTGCCACCAGCCGGCAGAATCGCGCGCAGGTGATGGGCGACGCTGTCGTACTCGACCACAGCGCCATCGGTGTAGGTTCGGCGCTTGAGGCCTGCGCGATCGCCGTTGGCCGGGATCTGGTCACTGAACAAGCCGGTGATCGCGATGCCGTTGGCCAGTTGTCCGCTGGGGGACAGCAGGATCACCTGCTCGTTTACTGTGGGCGGATCCCAATCCCTGTCGGCACCAGCTCGCGGGGCGAGCAGGGCAACCAGGTAGTCAGAATGCCGCCAGTCCGAACCTTTACGCGCGGCGGCGCGTGCTGCACCTCGGCAATCGTGCCAAGGCGCACCAGGTTTTCGAGTAGACGGCTGATTTCGGCGATTGAGTTCATGGCGCGATGGTCGCGCCACGCACGCGCAAGCGCAGCACGCTGCGCTTGTAACACGGGGGCCTACAGGCTGAGGTGGGCGAGAATGGCGTCCTTGAGGCTTTCCAGATCCGCGCTGCTGACGCCCAGCAACTGACGTTCTTCGTACTGGGCCGTTGGCCCGCGAGGGGCGATTCGGTCGCGCAAGCCGTATTGGTGCACGCGGGCTATGCGGCCAATCCGTCCGGAGAAACCGACCCCGATGCCTTTTGCATCGCCGCTGGCCTTCAGGTAGGTCGCTCGGCGTAGCTTCTGGAACATTTTGGCCTTGGCCTTCACGCGGCCGACCTTCTCGCGCAGTTTGTGGGGCCGTCGCGGGGCAAATGGGGTGCCGTCGGGATTCCGCTGGCTTGCGATCCGCGTCTGCTGCTGCCGGCGCAGCTGTTTCGCGAGGGTGCGGGCCAGTTTGATGCGGCCGGCTGGCTCAAGCCGCTGCAGCAGTGGACCGGCGAAGTCCTCCAGGTCGTTGAGGCTAGCCATGTGTTGGACGCCGTGGGTGCATGGCGGGAAGAGCCATGGTCTCTGCCGGGGCCGGTGGCTGCCACTCCGCCACAAGTTCGCCACCCGCATACAGGCTAATTGGTCCGTGTTCTTCGAAAGGCTCATAAGGCAGTTCGGGAGCGTGGGCAACCTGATACGTTCCATTGCCTTGGCGCTTCACCACCACCCGTTCGGTCAGCGGAAGTGTGATGCTCATGTCGACTTTCGAGCCATCCAGTATGTCGGCCTCGAACTTGATGCCTTCGGCTGACTTGTTCAGATTCTCCATCAAATCTGACTGGTTGACCCGCACCCAGCCCAGGATCGGCAGCATGACGCTGTCAGGGTCGCCGGCGAAGTCGGTCAGCATGATCTGCAAGGTGTAACCATATTCGAAGGACAGGCTTGCGGCCGCAGTGCACCTCACCTTGCCGGCATCGACAAACATGATCAGGCGCTCGGGGTTGTTCTTCAGTCCTGGTACTGCTGCGAGCAGATGCTCGCGAAGGCTATTTGGCTTGTCCATGGGTCACCTGGTGCTGGTAAACGAGGTCGACCTGGGCGGCACATTCGGCCCAGGCTAGTTCGGTGCGCTCCTGATCAGTCAGCAACTGGCCGTTGCGGCTCGGGGACGTCGCTTGCAGGGTGCACGGCACCACCACTGGACAACCATTGATGGTAAGCGTCGGCGCCGGTGATGGCGGGGCGCTGCCGCAGCCGGCGAGCAGCATCAGGCAAAGGCCGGTCAGCCCATTCCTGCAGTTCCTTGATTTCATGCTTGAGGTCCTCGATCTGCTGCTCGCGCTTCGCCAAGCCTGTGCGCAGCTCGCCCTGGAGCGTCAGCAGCTTGACTTGGCCGTCACGAACGGCTGTCAGGGTGGCTATGAGTTCGGTGGTGTTGGCGAGGTTTCGGTCCGCATCACCTTGGGCTCGATCACGCTGCTCTTCCAGGCGCTGCGCGTTTTCTTGGGAGGTCGTGAGCATTCTCTGCTGACCCCAACCCCACAAGCCGAGCGCGATGGCGACGGTCAGTGTTACGCCGCTGTAGTTCATTACGCCGCCACCAGCGCACGGTCCTGGTGGCGCTCGAAGGAACGTTGAAGCTTCACGTCATACAGGTTTCGCTGGTAGTTGGGGCCGTTATAGAGCTTGGCTACCGTCGCCCACTTCAGCGCTTTGAGCGCCTTGTGCAGCACCTGGTCGGTCTCGATAAACCGCACGAAGGCGTCCAGCTGGTCCGCTTCGCTGCGTTTCATGGCTGTCACAAAGTCTTGGACGCTGGAGTAGCCGAGCCTTTTCCAGTGGTAGCCCATCACCTGGAAGCCACCCCAACTGGCCGACTCCAGCGCGGCTTGTTCGTCGAACTGGCTCGCCTGGGCGAGGCGCTGATGCTCAGCAGTGCCTCCGATATAACCGCCGGCCTTGGGGTTGATCAGGTTAGGCACCTGCTTGGCCAGGTCGGCTGCGCGCAGTTGCAGTTGCTCCTGGTCATCTGCCGGATCCCGTGCCACCTGCAGGCGTTCGTACATCACGTGGCGCTCAAACAGGATGACTGGTTTGCCGTTGTCGAAGAATCCGCAACCTTGGGATTCAACCTCGTTCAAGGCATAGACCGCGGCTACTGGGATGCCAAGCCGCTGGGAGGCTTTGACCAGGTCCGAGTGTTTCAGCAGCTTCCGGACGTCCAGTCCCATCAGGCTGGCCTGAGTTTTTGGCCCGGCCACCCCATCCGATACCAGGCCGGCCTTGAGCTGGTAGGCGCGTACAGCGTCTTCGGTGGCGTCACCGTAGTCGCCATCGGTCCCAAGCTTGGCGCCCTTGGCATTCAGCTTGCGCTGTAGGTCGCGAACTGCTTGAGAGCGATCGCCGTGACGAAGTGTGATCATGTGGCGGTTTCCTCTTTGCGTGTGAAGAACTTCTTCGCGGTGGCGCGGGTGAACTCGACGCCCAGCAAGCCGATGACGCCGCCGAAGAACGGGGCTGCGCTGATCGGAATGCCGATCAAGGACAGTCCATGGCTAGCCGAAAGCGCCAGGGCACCGCACAGCGGGGCCTCAACCGCCACTCGGCGGATTCCGCCACCGCCATAGATCACCCGAAGGGCTGCGATGACGATGGCAAGGCCGCCGGCGTACACGGCGGGCCAGTTGTGTTCGAGCCAGGCAGCGAGCCAAGCCCAACTCTCGGGGCGGTCAGGCATTTTTTTCCTTCCTTGGTGAAGTGGTGTGTACGGTCAGTCCCATAGGCTCACCGTCTGGCGTTCGGGCGCAGTCGTCTGGATATCGGGCAGCGTGACCAGAAGACCGGCGGGCAGCACCGGGCCGTGGCTGGCCAGGCCAGGATTTGCATCGAGGACGGCTTCGGCCACCCCAGCAGTTCGGCCGTAGTGACGCCAGCACAGTGCATCGACAGTGTCGTTTTGCTGGGTTCGCTTCTGCTCAGCCATCACAGCAGCTCCACGGTGGTGCGCGATCTGCCCAGGAAGTCACGGATGGCCCAGCGTTGATCGCGGCGGTAGTCATCGATGGTCGGCGCCGATTCGTCGGCGTTCTTACTGCCGCTGGCGGTAGTGTCGTAACCGCGGTACCGCTCGCAGACCTCGGCGCCGGCGGCACACTCGACAGCGCGGACGTATAGGTGTGTGCGCTCAACGTCGCTGAGGAACTCGTCGCCTGGGACGGTGGCCAGGGTAGTGAAGCCCTCGGCCTGTCTGGCGAACCGCCACTTGGCCAGGTCTCGATTGACGCTGATGATCGCTGCGACTACGGCGGTTTCGAGACGGGCAGGGGTGACGCTGGAATCAATGCGCAGGGTTTGCCGCAGCTTGTCCAGGTCGATGGACGGCCAGAAGGGGTCGCTGTTGATGTGGATGCCCGGTACCGACTCGCTCGGTACCAAGCCGCCGGCAATGAATCCGCTCATGGTCGTGCTCTGAATAGGTCGGCGGTGGTCGGGGCTTCACAGCTGAGCCAATGGCCACTGATCCGCGCCGAGCCGCCGGGTTGCGTGGGACGCTCGGTTAGCTGGCAGGGCCAGCGAGTTTCTTGAGGAGGCGCTCTGCGCGCTCCAGGTCTTTCTTTCCGCCGCAGTTGTTGTCGAGCTTGATGGCTTCCTGCAGCAGCTCTACGCCAGCCGCCACTTGGCCAGGCGGGCCCGGGTTACTCTCGTCGAGGCCCAGCAGGGTTGCCCGAGCCAGTGCAAGTTTGAGCTTGGCCCGGGCTTCGTCTGGCATGTCCTGCTCTTCCGTGAGCAAGGCGGTGCGGAGCAGGTCGTCCACAGGGAAAGTGCCGCCGGCCTTCTGCGCGTTGAGCGCGGCCGTGGCGACTTCTTCGGCGATCAGGCAGCCCGTGGTGCGGGAAAAGCGGTTCGGGGTTGGCAGGTTGTGCTTCAGCACATACTCGGCGATGTCCAGGCCACCCGGGAAATCACCAGCATCGAAGCGCCAGATCATCACGGTGGTCAGCACGTCATCATGTGCGCCTTGGCCAGCCTCAAGAATGCCGACGACATACGGGACGTAATCGGGCAACAGAATGTTCTTGAGCCTGGCCTTGGCCTGCTTCGACTGCACTTGTTTGAGGCGCAGCTGGTCCTGCTGCAGCTTTGCGAGCATCAGCTCATAGCTGGTCAAACCTTCCATCATGGCCGCCGGCGCAGTGGCGGCCGCGTCCTTGGCGGCCAGCTTGCGCAGTCGGGTACGTTGGGCGAGGGTCAGAGACATGGTTAGACCTTCTCGATGTTCTCGACCAGGGCGCAGGCGCCGAAGTCTTCCACGACATACGCCTCGTTCGACGACTGGTAGTCGGCGATCTGGTCGGCGTCCGGCTCATCGCGCACATGACGACGGCGCTTCTCGTTCTGGTAGTAGATCGACAGGTTGGACAAAGGGCCTACCCAGACACCGCCCTCGATGAAGAACGGGGCGTCGTACTCGATCGGCAGGCCACCCAGGCGAGTTTTAGCAATGATGTCGTCCGCTGCGTTGGCTTCCTGGTTGGAAGCAGCACCATTTTCCAGTGCCTTGAGCTGCTTTTCGTGCAGCAGAGCGTGGTCAACGATTACGACCAGGTCGGAGCGCTTGCGATGCCATGGGTCGAGCAGCTGGATGGCGTCGAACACCAAGGCGTCGAGGGTCTTGTAGTCGCCAGTAGCGCCGATGGTTACCTTGCCGGCCACCTTGCCTTCATCGATGACGCGCTCTGGAGCGCGCTCACGCATCTTCTGCAGCCAACCGACGTTGACATCCTGGAGCAGCGGGTTAGCTGTCAGGTCAGTGTCAGCCGCCGCACTGGTGCCGTTGAAACCGATCATGATGCGGTCCAGGCCTTGCTGCTGAGCGATCGAGCCAGACAAGCGGGTCTGGAAGTCTTTGAACTTCGCCCAGGCGTCGAGCCGTGCGTAAGGGGTGGCGGTATCGAAGTTGGTTTTCTTGCAGGCGTAGGTGTCAGCGGTGAGCGCTGCAACGTCACGAGGTTGACGGCGTTTGCCAGAACCAGTGGCAGTCCGGCCTGCGGTCGGGCCATTCACGCCTAGCAGGATGGCTTCGCCCTCCGCTTCGTCCACGCCGATGATGTTGATCTTTTTCAGGAACGCGCTGGATTCCTGAATCGCAGTCTCCAGCTTCTGCGCAGGGTTCGGTGCCACGGTGTAAGTCTCGGTCACCGAGCTGACATCGTTGATTTTGGCCTGGTTGGTCAGGTAGCCATTGAAGGCGATTCGGGTTGCTTTCTGCATGGTGGGTCTCCGAACTGGTGGTTTGTGGGGCTACGGGGATCAGTACTCGGCCTGGATCTGCCCGTCGCCACCGTTCACTGGTGGGCGTTGCGTCTGGGAGTGGTCTTCGGTTTCGCCCAGGCGCTTGACCAGCTCGTTGAAGTCCTTGGAAAGCTTGTCGTGGTCGGCCTGTAGCTTCTGGCGGGCGTTCTTCTCCGCGGTGAAGGCTTCGGCCTGCTCGGCGCCATGGGTTGCGATCTGTTCGATAAGCTCGCCCAGGGCGGTAAAGCTGGCGGCATCCTTGCCTTCCTTGTCCTTGCTCTTGCCGAGTAGTTCGCCGACCTTGTCGCGCAATGCCGCGAACATGGATGGGGTTTCGACGACTTCCTCGAATTTGAGGGAGACCTCTTCAGCGGCGCTGAAAAGGTTATCCTGGTGCTGCTTTCGAGCGGCCAAGCCGCTCTGCGTACTGAACTTGAGGGCTTCAGTACCCAGGCTGGCCGGGCTGTCAGTGACCGCCAGGCCGACCAGGTAGGCCTTGCCCGACTCGGCAAAGTTGAGCTGAACCTCTGCCGAGGTGTAGATCTTTTGGCCCTTCTTGTTCAGTTCGATCAGGCTCGCGGTTGGCTCGATCTTCCCGTAGAGGGCGAGCTTCTTCTCGCCGCCGATCTCGACCTCTTCGGCCTTCAAGGCCAGCACATCGCCAAACGAACCGAACAGGCTGTCCGGGCCCAGGCCGCGGATGTGCTCACAATTGAGGCGGGCGCCGTAGGTTTTCGGGTCATAGGTCGCGGCCATCTGCTCGATCCAGGAGCGCTCGATGGTGCGGCCGTCAGTGGTTGCGCCCTCGACGAAGATGCGGAACCAGTCGGAGCGGTAGTTCTTGGCGGGGGCGTTGCTTGCGGCCATGTGGGCAGTCCTCAGTGCGGTGGCGTTGTGCCTTGCGATGAGGGGCATGGTCCGCAGCCGGGACACCAGCGGCAACGTGCTGCACTTGTAGGCCTCACGGCTACAGTGGGCGCCAGTGGGTGAATACGCGCGCGAGCGGCAGCATCGGCGCCATGAACACTACCGCCCAACCCACACTCGATCCGCGCCGCCAAGCCAAGTTCATGTACTGGACGGGTTGGCGCATCACCGATATCGCCGCTTACCTGGACGAGAAAGAGAAAACCGTCCACAGCTGGAAGGCCCGAGACGAATGGGATAGGGCGGACAACGTCGAGCGTATCGGCGGCGCGCTGGAGGCGCGGTTGGTGCAGCTGATCCTCAAGGACGGCAAGACCAGCGGCGATTTCAAGGAGATCGATCTCCTGCACCGCCAGCTGGAGCGGCAGGCACGTATTCAGCGCTACCAGGGCGGCGGTACCGAAACCGACCTCAACCCGAACATCGCCAAGCGCAACGAAGGGCCGAAGAAGCAGCCCAAGCGCAACGAGCTGGACGAGGAGCAGATCGAGCAGCTGGTCGAGGCGTTCCGAGACAGCTGTTTCGATTACCAGCTCGACTGGTACCGCGCGGGTAACCAGCGTACCCGGATGGTCCTCAAAAGCCGGCAGATCGGCGCCACGTTCTACTTCGCCCGGGAAGCGCTGATTGATGCAATCACGACCGGCCGCAACCAGATTTTCCTGTCGGCCAGCAAGGCCCAGGCCCACCAATTCAAGACGTACATGCAGGCATTCCTCAATGAGGTCTTGGGCATCAAGCTTACCGGCGACCCCATCGTGCTCTGGAACAACGCCGAGCTGCACTTCCTAGGCACCAACTTCCGCACCGCCCAGGGCCGATCAGGCAACTTCTACTTCGACGAATTCTTCTGGGTGCACGGCTTCGCCGAGATCAACAAAGTCGCCTCGGGCATGGCGCTGCACAAGAAGTGGCGCAAGACCTATTTCTCGACGCCGAGCAGCATGGCTCACCCGGCATACACCTGGTGGACCGGTGAGCGGATCAACAAGGGCAAACCTACCGCCCAGCACATCCAGCTGGATGTGACTCATGAGGCGCTGCAGCAGGGACGGCTCTGCGAGGACAAGATCTGGCGGCAGATCGTCACGATCATGGACGCCGAAGCCAGGGGCTGCGACCTATTCGACCTAGATGAACTGAAGCTTGAGTACGATGCTGCCGCCTTCCAGAACTTGCTCATGTGCCAGTTCGTGGATGATGGGCAGAGCATTTTCCCGCTGAGCATGTTGCAGCCGTGCATGGTGGAAAGCTGGGATTGGCCAGGCTACAGCCCGTTTGCTGCCAGGCCCTACGGTGAACGTCCGGTATGGGTGGGCTACGATCCGGCGGAGACCGGCGACTCGGCCGGCCTGGTGGTGGTGGCCCCGCCACTGGTGCCGGGAGGGAAGTTCTTCGTCCTGGAGAAACACCAGTTCCGTGGGATGGACTTCAATTCCCAGGCCGAGACCATTCGCCAGATCACCAAACGCTACAACGTGGCTTACATCGGCATTGATACCACCGGCATGGGCAGCGCCGTCGCGCAGCTGGTGCGCCAGTTCTTCCCGGCGTTGCGCACCTTCAGCTACAACCCCGAGGTCAAAACACGCCTAGTCATGAAGGCCTGGGACGTAATCAGCAAGGGCCGCCTGCAATTCGATGCCGGCGCAACCGACATTGCCCAGTCGCTGATGGCCATTCGCAAGACCATCACCCCCGGTGGTCGCCAATTCACATACACCGCGGGCCGGAATGAGGCCACTGGCCACGCCGACCTGGCCTGGGCGCTCTTCCACGCGCTGCACAACGAGCCGCTCGAAGGACAGACCGCAACCAACACACGCATCATGGAGATCTTCTGATGGGCAACATCGATCAGGCCGGCGCCTTGCCGGCGCCCGCGGGTGAGCTGCTCGCCAACCCCAGCGCCCGGGCCGAAGCGTTTACCTTTGGCGACCCGGTACCGGTCCTGGACGGTCGGGAGATCCTGGATTACCTGGAGTGTTACGACAATGGCCGCTGGTATGAGCCGCCAGTGTCGTTGGACGGCTTGGCCCGGTCATCTAAGGCGAGCGTCTACCTGCAGTCTGGCCTGATCTTCAAGCGCAACGCACTGGCCAGGACTTTCAGGCCCCACAGGTTGCTGAACCGCCAGGCCTTCGAGCAGATCGTCATGGACCTGGGCTGGTCGGGCAACCTGTACCTGGAGAAGCGTGACAACATGCTCCGCGATACCCTCGGCCTTCGGCCATGCTTGGCCAAGTACATGCGCCGTGGCTCCGATCTGCAGACCTACTACCAGGTGCGCGGCTGGCGAGATGAGCACGAATTCCGGCCGGGCAGCATTTGCCACCTGCGCGTGGCAGATATCAACCAGGAGGTGTACGGCCTACCCGAGTGGCTGCCGGCGCTCCAGGCCGCGCTGCTGAATGAGGCAGCCACGCTGTTTCGGCGCAAGTACTACCAGAACGGCAGTCATGCGGGGTTCATCCTGTACATGACCGATGCCGCCCAGAACGAAGACTTTGTCGACGACCTGCGAATGGCGATGAAGAGCAGCAAGGGCCCGGGCAACTTCCGCAACCTGTTCATGTACGCGCCCAACGGCAAGAAGGACGGCATTCAGCTGATCCCGATCAGCGAGGTGGCAGCAAAGGATGACTTCGGCGCGATCAAGAACATCAGTCGCGACGACCAGCTAGCGATGCTGCGTATACCGCCTCAACTGATGGGCGTGGTTCCGCAGAACGCGGGCGGCTTCGGCTCGGTTCGTGACGCCACTCAGGTCTGGGCCATGAACGAGTTGGAGCCAGAGCAGGCCAGGCTGTTGCAGATCAATGAATGGTTGGGTGAAGAGGTGATCCGTTTCCAGCCGTATGAGGTTCCCGCCGGCAACGCGAACTGATACGCCGAGAACAGAAAAGCCGCCCATCGAGGCGGCTCTTCGTCAGCATCTGAGACTGCCGTATTACATTCTAAGAAATTATTTCTTTTGCTGGGCTCGCAACATTAGCTCTTTTACACGCTTGATCACATACTGTTCGAAGAGCGCGTGGTCTTTGAATCCCGGAAGTTCGCTCCGAGATCTGAATGATCTCAGCACGCCCCCGCATATATCGTGCTCGGCCAGATGTTTGTTCTTGTCAAATGCTGCCGACATGATTGCATTAATACTTCCCAGCTTAGGTCTTAGATTCGTGTCGTCGAGGATTTGATTAAGCACTTCTCGCCATGGGCGAGTGTCAAGCTCAATTATTTCCTTGCCTTTGAATGACCAAGAACAAAAGGACATTCCGTCCACAGAAAACTCTTCGTATTCGTGATCTATATCTTTATACAAGCGGCGAGGATAGGAACTTCTGTCATCATGCGGAGCGAATCTGGTGCGCTTTGTTTGAGAAATGGCGCCATCAGCTTCATTAAGGCGAGCACAAGCTATCGGTGCATCCAAGTCTTTGAATATCTTGTAAAAAACAGCCTCTTTTGACGCTCCGGTCAGAGCTAAGACTTTTCTGAAAAAACTCTCAATCGATGCACATTCACTAAATAATGATTTCAACCAATCAGTTGGCATCAATAGTTCAGCGGCGAATCTATTGGCTTCTTGCTCCATCACGTAATAATCTTGGTCGTCGGATCCAGGATTCAGATGCGATACAACAGTTCCGGTGTGCCAAGGGATCACAATATGCCCAATCTCATGGGCTAACGTGAAACATTGTCTCGTCTCAGGGTAGTCGCTATTAATGTAAATAGTCGGGCGATCCTGCTCGCCAATTCCTACCGTTATGCCGTCGGCTTTGAAAGGGAAGCTTCGATAACGCACCTCTCCAAAACTCTCTGCCAAATCCAGAAGGTCGTATGGCGGAGTCAGATTTTTGCGTTTAAGTACTCTTGCAGCCATCCGTTCTTCTGGAAACATCAACTGCCTTCCTCGTCCTTCAACCACTCTATGATGCGCTTTGCTTCTAATGGTGACGATGCGCGAGCAGCCAGAGCGTATCTATCTCTGTTCAACTCTTCTTCAAAGCTTATTCCGTGCTTTCTTGCCGATAGAATATAGGGAAGCAGAGACGGGTTCGTGGACCAGGCTGAATATTCTTCCCAGGTCATGCCGAGATATTCGTGCAGCTCCTGATCGAGACCCTTTCGACCTTCGTGCCAGTCCTCGACGAAGTCATCTACTTCATCGGTCAATACATCGCCACTAAGGCAAAGTTTTACAAAGCTCATGTCAATCCCCTAGTTTGGGTTAAACCGCCGTCCTCTGACGGGTGGTTTCAAGGTTATCCCCGTTTTAGGACATACCGAGCCCAAGTGGTAACCGCGCTTATCAAACACTTCGAACTCCCCGTGGAGGGAGTCCCAAGAATAATAGCGCTGTTCATTGGGATCAAAATAGTACTGCCTACCACCTTCGACCTTGTGCTTCTTAAAGCTGTCGACAATGGAAGGCCTAGGTCGTGCGATGCCGCCCATCGGAGCTCCTTCGCCTTCTGCTCGCCTTGCTCCGTTCGTCCGCGGAGCCGTTTGGCAGAATGCTATCTGATAAAGCACCGATTGTCTGTAACACCTGGAGCTGGCGAGTTCTGCATTCCAGCCGCTTTGGGGAGGAAGCGAGAACACTAAGAGGGGGCGAAGGAGGGAATTGACCAGTGAGGCCCACCCCGATACCTGGTCGGGAAGTATCGGGTAAAGCCGGGTCAATGCATCCAGACGCGATTATGTCTCAACTGTAAAGGCGTAGCGATTCGAACCGTGCTGCAGTGTCTGGTCGCGATTGATAGTCAAAGCCTCGTCCCATCTGTTCAAGGTGAATGTACGTTCCGCAACCCGAATCACTCCGAGCACAGCGCCTCCGGGATCCATGGGTAGGATGAGACCATTCCGGACCTCGACATGAAATCCTCCTCCATTTCCGCTTACCAATCGGTACACGCCATTCTTCACATTCATGAGTTCTCCAGCGCTGGTGATCGTCGAGATCAGTTTAACCCCGGCGCGCGCCCTCGTCCCCCCGCCACGCCTGCGGGCTAAACGTGTCGGAATTTCTGCGCCCCTGCAGCCAGGGTCAAGCCGCCCAGTATCTGGGCTTGGTCAGGTAGTGGGGCGTGTGGGCGTTCTGCGAATCCCTGCAGCAGGGTGTGTTTTGGTGGCGAAGTGGGAGCTGTCCCGTCTCGTTCTGGGGGGGGGCGTGGGAAAAAGGTAAGTTTTCGTGGGGAGGGCTTGGGCTGGGCTGAGGTGCCCGGAATTGCTGGGGTTGGCAGCTAACTTTTGATGGTTAGGAATGGTTAGGTTTGAGGTTATGGATTCTCAAGCCACTGATTTTAAAGGTTTTTATTTTTCAGAAACTGACTATAGGTAAAGGTAAGAAAATTACTATTACTTAACCAGAACCTAACTTTTAGAGGTCTTCTGTAAGCCAGAAGTGGAGATGGATACAGCCTGTTCGCAGAAATCCTAACCGACCTAACCTTTTTCCGATGGGTCAACATCAAACCTTCAGGCCGCTATCCGAAGGCTGGTTTACACCCCGCTCGGTGCATCACCTGTGTCTGCCGACGCATCCACAGACTCGAGTCGCTCCACCAACCAGGCGCATGAGCTGGACATCGACAGCGCGTCTTCTTGTCTCAGCGGAAGCCCTTGAACATGTGCAACCTGGTTGCGAACCTTCATCAGGCGAACAAAAGTGGAGTACGTCAGTTCGTCAATCAGTCGCCGCTCTCGCAATAGCCACATCTTGGTGATGGGGCGGTTGTTCTGCGGTGCGAGCTTCCACCCCAATCTGAGGATCACTGAGTCCAACGCTCGTTCTACCTCGAACCACGCCTGCAGCATGACCAGGTCAGGTGAGATCGTTGCCAGCTCTACTGCTTCTTCTGAGGGAGGTTCTGATGCGGTGGCGACTGTACTTTCCGCCAGGCCTGCTTCGACCTTCTTCAGCTGTTGCTCCAGGTCAATCTGCCAGTCGCCGTACTTGAGAGTACGAATTTTATCCAGCAGCTCGATTAGAGCACCTCTAAACGCGAACCCAAGGACTACCACCGCCAGCGGCCAAGCGAGTGAAGAGGTAAGAGCGGCGACAAATTGCATCCAATCCATGGGGGCTCCAGAACCGCCGCTGTTACGTCCCTTGTTACGCTTGAGGCAAAAAAAAAGGGCCTGCATCGCTGCAACCCCTTGATTTGTATGGTGCCGGCACCAGGAATCGAACCCGGGACCTACTGATTACAAGTCAGTTGCTCTACCATCTGAGCTATACCGGCAATGGGGCGTCATTATAGCGATCGGTTGGCGCCTGTAAACCACTTCGTTGCGATTGTTCGCAAAAGAGCTAAGTCACCGACCCAAAAGAAGAAATTTCTTACCAGCCGCGGTGCAGGGTGGTGACGCTTGGCTCGCTTTTACCTGGGTTGAAAAACAGCTTGTCGTTGTCGCAGCCGCGCTTGCGGCAGGGGCTTTCGGTGCGCATGGGCAGGCCGTTGTCACCGCCCAGCTGCATGCCGGGGTGGTTCCAGCCCAGGTTGTCGCTGGGGTGCGACGCTGGGTGTTGGGAGCAGGCGGTCAGGGCCAGGGCGAAGCTGAGCAGGGCGAGGGGCTTGGTTAGTGGCATGGGGTGGGTCCAATGTCGAATCTGGCGCAATGCCAGAAGATCGCAGGGCCGCTGGGCAGCGCGCGATTCACTTTTTAATGATTTGGGGCGCGGATGATACACCGATGAGGGTGGATTTAGCATGGGATTGCCTGGGAGGGCCTCTTCGCGGTGAACCCGCTCCTACACTTATCGATTAGCCTGCAGGTACGAAAATTCTGAACCTGGGACCTGAAGGCTTCAGGATCTGTAGGCTTCAGACGTATCCTACGCGCGCCGCCGAAGTATCGCTGTTGTCGGGGAAATGGCTCACGGATAACGTTTCCGGGTCGCTCAGGCGACCGGGTGTGAGAACCCTGCTTCGAATAATGCGCTACCCCTTTATGGCGGCCGTACGTGGGCAGACTTCGGTCTGGCCGGGCTTCCTTATTCGACCGGTTTCTCACCCCGCGTACGGCTGCCACCTGAAATCCGTGAGAAAGATTTTTGGCAGTCCCTTTTCCCCGAATAAGGTTTTGCCATGAAGAAAGAAATTACTGACCCCATCACCACCGCAGGCGTAGAAACCTTCCTCCCCGCCGGCAACCCCTCCCTCAATCTGCTCCGCGTAGAGCCCGGTATCCCGGTCGATGCCGCCTATGAGCATGTCTCCATCCTGATGGGCTACATCAAGCACTTGGTCCGTGAGGGCGATATGGAAGACGACCATAAATTCCTGGGTGCTGCCGATTACCTGTGCGACATGGCCAAGGCGCTGATGAACGATATCGAGATCGCCAAGAACAAGGCGCACTAGGGCCCCGCAAACCCTCCCTGTGCTAACCACAAGAAATGTTTATGCACAAGTGGCATTCGCAGCTTCAGCGAAAGCCATGCCGCATCGCTACACCGCTTGTCTTTGCGCAAATGCCTGTTTTTGCTGGGCTGCAGGTGCGCGGCGGAATAAGCCAAGCGTTTGAAATAGCGCTTGGCTCCAACAGGTAATCACAAGCTTGTTCACAGAGTTATCCACAGGTTGCGCTGCGGCTAACGGTCGCGTTCAGCGAGGATCAACAGGTTGCGTGGGGTCAGTGGATAGTCGCAGAAAAGCCCCAGCCGCACGTCGAAACCTTGCTCTTTCAGGAAGAGGGCGCGATCAAGCACCAGCCACAGCTCCAACGGCCGGCGGAACAGGTTACGCACCCGCTCCAGGTTGCGTACCTCGGCCAGGCGTTGCCAGCCTGCGGCTTCCAGCGCTGCCCAATCAGGGTTGCCGCTTAGCGGCAGGTTTTTGAGCTGCGCCAGGTCACGGCAGTAGTGCTCGAAGGGTTTCTCCAGCCAGGCCACTGGCAGGGAAGGTGTGGGCAGGTATTCGTCATGTTGCCGCTGCTGGCGTTGCAGCAAGTCGAAACCGAGGCGGCGGGCCATGGAGGCGTCGCGCTGGCGCCGCACGCGGGCGCCGGCTGTCACGGTTTCGCTCAGGGGCAGGCCAAGGTCGTCCAGCGACAGTTGCAGGCGGGAGGCTTGCGCGGCTGTGGATAACGCCTGGTACTGCTGCAGCGCGATCCGGTTGTAGCAGCACGGCGCCACGGCCAGTTGTAGGCAACCTTGCTGGCTGGCCAGCTGCAACAGGCGTACATGCAGGTCGCCACAGGCGTGCAGGGCAACCACGCTTTTTGCACCGTCAAGGTGACGGGCGCTGTCGCCGGCCATCACGTCCTGGTGTACGTGTACGGCTGGCAGGTGATGGTGCGCACTCAGGGCTTGGCCAGCGGCGACCAGTTCGGCATCGTATTCCAGGCAGGTCAGCTGCTGGCCAGGTTGCAGCAGGCGGCGGCCGAGGTGGCCTTTGCCCGAGCACCAGTCCAGCCAGTGGCGGGGCTGGTTGCGGAAGGCCAGGTGGCTGGCGAAGGCTTCGATCTGCTGCCACTTGCGGCCGGGGACCGCTACGTCCAAGCGGTGGGCGGCGGGGCGCAGGTCGGTTGCCGGGAGGTTGCCCAGGGCGGATAGCTGTTCAGCTTGCCGGGCCAGTTGCGGGAACGGGGCCGGCAACAAATCGGCAGCGTCGGAGTGTTCTGCATCTGCCAGGGAGGACTTGCGCAAGTGGGCGGCGAGCTCGGGGTGGGTGGTTTCCCAGTCCAGTTGCAGGGTGGTGAAGGGGCGCGGTTTCCACAGCTGTTGGTGCTCGATCAGGAACTGGTCGAGGGCCTGGAAGCGGGTGCTCAGCTGGTCGCTGTGGAGGTAGTTGGCCATGGGTAGATGTGTGTAGGTTTTAGGGGCCTCTTCGCGGGCGCGCCCGCTCCCACAAGTACAGCGCCGGCCTTGAATATGGCGCTATACCTTGTGGGAGCGGGCGTGCCCGCGAAGCAGTCGGTGAGCGATCAACGGCCCTGGCTGGCATCCACGCGCAGCCAGCGCTCCAGCAGCTTGAAGCCCTGCACCAGCAAGAACGAGATCGCCAGGTAGAACACCCCGGCCGCGAAGAATATCTCCACTGGCAGGTAGGTGCGCGCGATGATGGTGCGGGCCATGCCGGTCAGTTCCAGCAGGGTCACGGTACTGGCCAGGGCACTGGCCTTGAGCATCAGGATCACTTCGTTGCTGTACGCCGGCAGGCCGATGCGCGCGGCGCGCGGCAGCATGATGTAGAACAGCGTTTTGCCCCGCGACATGCCCAGGGCCCGTGCGGCCTCGATCTCGCCCTTGGGTATCGATTGCAGGGCGCCACGCAGGATCTCGGCAATATAGGCCGCCGTGTGCAGGGTCATGGTCAGCACCGTGCACCAGAACGGATCGCGCAGGTACGGCCACAGCGCGCTGGAGCGCACGGCATCGAACTGCGCCAGGCCGTAGTACACCAGGAACAGCTGCACCAGCAGCGGCGTGCCACGGAAGAAGAAGATATAGCTGAACGGCACGGCGCGCACATACCAGTGGCGCGAGGAACGGGCGATGCCCAGCGGGATGGCCAGGATCAACCCGGCAACCACCGCAATGGCCACCAGCTCCAACGTCAGCACGGCGCCTTCAGCCAGGCGTGGCAGCCATTTGAAGATGACTTCCCAGTTCATTATTCGGCCCTCGCAAAGCCGCGAGCGGCGCGTTTTTCCAGGAAGTACATGCCGGTCATGGCGATGATCGTCAAGCTCAGGTAGATGCAGGCCGCGACCATGTAGAAGGTGAACGGTGCCTTGGTCACGGTCACGCCGATTTGCGCGTGGCGCATGATTTCTTCCAGGCCGATCACCGACACCAGGGCGGTGTCTTTCATCAGGATCATGAACAGGTTGCCTAGGCCGGGCAGGGCGATGCGCCACATTTGCGGCAAAATGATCCGCGACAGGATGCGGCCTTTGGACAGGCCCAGCGCCAGGCCGGCTTCACGGTGGCCCTTGGGGATCGCCAGGATCGCCCCGCGGAACACTTCGGTGGCGTAGGCGCCGAAGCACAGGCCCAGGGCAATCACCCCCGCAGCGAAGGCGCTGAGCTCAAGGCCCGGCATGTTCAGGGCTTCGCCGAGGGTGTTCATCAGCCCGACGGTGCCGAAATAGATAAGCAGTACCCACAGCAGCTCGGGCACGCCGCGCACCAGGGTCGAATAGAAACCGCCAAGCCATTGCAGCGGCTTGATCGAAGAGGTCTTGGCCAGGGCGCCAAGCAGGCCCAAAACCAGGCCCAGCAGCAAGGCGCATAGCGCCAGTTTTACGGTCATCAGGGTGCCGGCCATCATGGCCGGACCGAATCCGTGCAGGTCGATATTCATGGGCAGGTCATTCTAGGGACTTGCGCGCCGCGGGGCGCGCAGGTCAGGGCGGGTCATTCGATGCTGAACGGGAAGTACTTGTCGTTGATCTTCTTGTACGTGCCGTCGGCCTTGATTTCTGCCAGGGCCTTGTTCAGGTTGTCGCGCAGCTGGGTGTCACCCTTGCGCACGGCAATGCCGATCTTGTCGCTGTCCATCACCGGCTCGCCCTTGAACTCGAAGTTGGAGCCGTCTTTGCTTTTCAGCCACTCGTACTGCACGTACTTGTCGGCCAGGATGCCGTCGATGCGGCCGGACACCAGGTCCAGGTAGGCGTTTTCCTGGGTGTCGTAGAGTTTGACGTCTACGCCCGGGTAGTTGTCTTCAAGGTAGGTGCCGGCCAGGGTGGCGCGCTGGGTGCCGATGACCTTGCCTTTGAGCGAGGCCTTGTCGGTCTTGAAGTCGACGTTCTTCGGTGCGATGAACTGCAGCTTGTTGGAGTAGTACGGGTCGGTGAAGTCGACAGCCTGCTTGCGCTCGTCGGTAATCGACAACGACGACACCAGGAAGTCGAACTTCTTGGCGTTGAGGGCCGGAATGATACCGTCCCAGTCGGAGGTCACGACCGAGCACTCGACCTTCATCTTGGCGCACAGGGCGTCGCCGATGTCCTTGTCGAAGCCGATCACATTACCGCTGGCATCCTTGTTGTTGAACGGTGGGTAGGCGGCTTCGATACCCATGCGCAGTTTTTCTGCGGCCATGGCGTTCGCCGACATCACCAGCGTGGCAGCAGCTGCCAGGAGAAACTTCTTGTAGGTGTGCATGTATTGCTCCGTTAGCGGTGGCTGGACATGAATTGCTTGCAACGCGCCGAGGTCGGGTTTTCGAAGACCTGTTGCGGCGATCCCTGCTCTTCTACCAGGCCCTGGTGCAGGAAGACGACTTCACTGGACACATGGCGGGCGAAGCTCATCTCGTGCGTCACCAGCAGCATGGTACGGCCTTCTTCGGCCAGTGCGCGGATAACGTTAAGCACTTCCTGGACCATTTCCGGATCGAGCGCCGAGGTTGGCTCGTCGAACAGGATGACTTTGGGCTTCATGGCCAGGGTACGGGCAATGGCGGCGCGCTGTTGCTGGCCACCGGAAAGCTGGGCGGGGTAGCTGTGGCGTTTGTCGTAGATGCCGACCTTGTTCAGCAGCGCTTCGGCGGCTTCTACAGCCTCGGCCTTGCTTTGGCCGAGTACACGGCGTGGCGCCTCGATGATGTTGTCGAGGATCGACATGTGCGGCCACAGGTTGAAGTTCTGGAAGACAAAGCCGATTTCGCTGCGCAGGCGGTTGATCTGGCGGTTGTCGGCGGCGATTAGGTCGCCGTTTTTGGCGGCCTTGAGCTTGAGGCTTTCGCCAGCGACCAGGATTTCGCCCTGGTGCGGGTTTTCGAGCAGGTTGATGCAGCGCAGCAGGGTGGACTTGCCGGAGCCTGACGACCCCAGGATGGAGATCACGTCACCGTCGCGAGCGGTCAGCGAAATACCCTTGAGAATTTCCTGCTCGCCGTAGCGTTTGTGCAGATTGCGGATTTCCAGCGCGGGCGTGGCCTGAGCCATGTGCGGTCCTCATGTGTACGGGTGCGTTCCCAGCTGTTGGCGGCCTTCCTGGCGTGCGCCAAGCTAGCATAGCGGCATTATGACGGCCAACAGGGTCGCCGGGGACTGTGGGCGCTGGTGGGGCAGTTTGTCGCATCGCTACAGCGTAACGTCGCGCAGATGTCTGCGAAGGTGTCGCCCAGCACCAGTGCCTTGATGAAAAAAGGCGCGATGGTGCCAGCTTTGGCCAGCTCATGGAAGCGGTTTTAGACCATTCGCCGGTAAACCCGATGTTCCAGGTTGCGCGCCCCTCGCAGCCGCGGGTTTGACCGCGAAGACCCATCCGGCATTCCTGGTTGTACCTGTGGGTTGCACTTTTTTGCATTGCAGCGGTGCACGGGTGTTACCGAGGGGCACCTTTGGTGCGTTTGTAAGTGGGTATTTCAGTAATCTGCCTTGTTAACGGCCTTTTGGTCACTTACTGGCCGAATGCCCTCCAAACCACGCCGTGCAAGGCCCTGCGAGCATTCTGACGAATGCAGTGCGCACCTGGCGCGCTTATTGCCAGCAGGAAACCGCCGATTGCAGCGACGCCTAGACCAACCCCAGGCGCGCTCCGTAACCGCAGTCGGAGTGGTCCACTCCTTACAAAGGTAGTTTCAATGAGCGGTAACAATTCCAATGACCTCGCTCAGGGGCTCAAACAACGGCATGTGACCATGCTGTCCATTGCTGGCGTCATCGGTGCTGGCCTGTTCGTAGGCTCTGGCCACGCCATCGCGGCCGCCGGCCCGGCCGTGCTGCTGGCCTATGCCGCCGCCGGTACGCTGGTGGTGCTGGTAATGCGCATGCTGGGCGAAATGGCAGTCGCCTCGCCTGACACCGGTTCGTTCTCTACTTATGCCGACCGTGCCATCGGGCGCTGGGCCGGCTTCACCATTGGCTGGCTGTACTGGTGGTTCTGGGTGCTGGTAATCCCGCTTGAGGCCAACGCCGCTGCGGCCATTCTGCATGCCTGGTTCCCTGCCGTAGACCTGTGGGCCTTCTCCCTGGTCATCACCCTGGCGCTGACCCTGACCAACCTGTGCAGCGTAAAGAACTATGGTGAGTTCGAGTTCTGGTTCGCCCTGTTGAAAGTGCTGGCCATCATCGGCTTCATTGCTGTGGGCTGCGCGGCCATGTTCGGCTTTGTGCCCAATAGCCAGGTCAGCGGTGCCAGCCACCTGTTCGACACCCAGGGCTTCATGCCGAACGGCCTGGGTGCTGTGCTGGCGGCCATGCTCACCACCATGTTCTCGTTCATGGGTACGGAAATCGTCACTATCGCCGCTGCCGAATCGAAAGACCCGGGCAAGCAGATCAGCCGCGCGACCAATTCGGTGATCTGGCGTATCTGCCTGTTCTACCTGGTGTCGATCTTCCTGGTGGTGGCTCTGGTGCCGTGGAACGACCCGGCGCTGGCCGAAACCGGTTCCTACCAGACCGTGCTCAGCCGCATCGGCGTGCCGAATGCCAAGTTGATCGTCGACATCGTGGTGCTGGTTGCGGTGACCAGTTGCCTGAACTCGGCGCTGTACACCTCTTCGCGCATGCTGTTCTCGCTGAGCAAGCGCGGTGATGCCCCGGCTGTTGCCCAGCGCACCACCAAGGCCGCTACGCCGCATGTGGCGGTATTGCTGTCCACGGCTGCAGCGTTCCTGTGCGTGTTCGCCAACTTCGTGGCCCCGGCCCAGGTGTTCGAGTTCCTGCTGGCAAGTTCGGGTGCGATTGCGCTGCTGGTGTACTTGGTGATTGCCGTGTCGCAACTGCGCATGCGCGCACAGCGTGAGGCCCGTGGGGAGAAGATCACCTTCAAGATGTGGCTGTTCCCGGGCCTGACCTGGGCGACCATTGCCTTCATCGTGGCGATTCTGGTGGTGATGGCCCTGCGCGAGGACCACCGTGCCGAGATTATCGCAACGGCGCTGCTGAGCATTGGTGTGGTGGCGGCTGGCTTGCTGGTGCACCGCAAGCGTGAAGCTGCCGGGCGGGTGGCGCTGGATAACTGATCCACGCTGGCTGCACTGAAAAGGCCGCGTCCTGAGAGGGGGCGCGGCCTTTTTTGTTGCCTGGGCCGGCCCTTTCGCGGGCATGCCCGCTCCCACAGGGGCGGCGTTGCCTTCGAGCTTGTGCTTGACCTGTGGGAGCGGGCGAGCCCGCGAAGAGGCCGGTACAGGCTACATGGCCCTGTCAACCAAACTGTTTTTGCTGCTGCTTGGCCACCAGCTCGGAGGCCGCTACATAGGCCGCCTGGAACTCATCGCTCTCCAGCCAGGCCATGGTCGCCTCTTCATCGGCGCCGTCGAGCCACGCGCGGTAGGCGGTGAACACCAGCACGATATAGTCGGTGGCGTGTTCTTCCTTGTGCCCCTTGAGAACCAGCGCCAGAAGCGGGTCTACCAGGAATACCGAAATCATCGGCACCAGGCCGCCGCTCTCCTGTGCTTCCTTCATTTTGGTGAACATGGCGTCGTAGCTGCCCGACTCCATCGCCTTGTTGTACACCTGCTCGACGCTGGCGCTGTCACCGGCACTGGCCTTGACCGCCTGCCCGCTGCGTACCATGCGGTTCTGCTTGGCCTTGCTGGCGGCACGCTTGGCGCGTTTTTGTTGCTTGGTAGGGGTGGCCATGAGGGCTTGAATCCTTGGGTGTGTTCGGTAGGTGCGCGTATTGAAGCGCAGTTGCCCAGGAAACCCAAGTGCAGCTGCGGGAGGGGGCAGGGCAGGACCCCCCGCACAAACAGTTTGAAACAGCTACACATTGTCTGTAGTGTGAACTGTGGTTTACATTTCCTTCATGCATACATTAATCCAGACCGAAACCTACCGAAGGTGGTTCGTAGCACTGCGGGATCCGCGGGCGAAAGCTCGCATAAACGCCCGGTTGCGGTGGTTGGAGCTCGGAGTGAAGGGTGACTGTAAGCCAGTTGCTGAGGGGTGTCCGAGCTTCGGGTCGATTATGGTCCGGGCTATCGGGTGTATTTCGTTCAGCGAGGTTATGAAGTGATCATCCTTCTGGCAGGTGGCGACAAATCTAGCCAAGCCAGGGATATCAAATCTGCGCTCAAGCTGGCTCGTGACCTCTAGGAGACCATCATGACAAACATCAAACTGACCAAATGGGACGCTGTGGACCATTTGAAAACTGAAGAGGACATGGCCTTGTACCTTGAGGCCTGTCTGGAGGAAAACGACCCTGCACTGCTCGCTGCTGCCTTGGGTGATATCGCTCGCGCTCGTGGTATGGCTCAGTTGGCACGTGATACTGGGCTCACGCGGGAAGGGTTGTACAAGGCCTTGTCTGCTGAAGGTAATCCGAGCCTGGCGACCATCATGAAGGTAATGGCGGCGCTTGGCGTTCGGCTCCATGCCGAAGTGCTGCCACGTTCAGTGGGGTAAAGCTTATGGGGCCTTGGCGGCGAAATGCTTTAGCTGCCAAAGCTTGAGCAAAAACCGCAGACAACAAAAAACCCGCACTTGGCGGGTTTCTTGTTGTCGCTTCGGGTAACTTTGCAACCACCAGAAGCTTGAAGGTGGTGCCCAGAGACGGAGTCGAACCGCCGACACGAGGATTTTCAATCCTCTGCTCTACCGACTGAGCTATCTGGGCGACGAGGTGAATTAAATAGATTTTCTCCCGGGCCGTCAACGACTTTTTAAAAAAATTTTAAATTAATTCCGTCGCTTACGGTTCGTGGGGTCATTCCGAGGGTGGCACGTAGCCTTCCGCCTGGGCGTATTCCTCACCGGCGAAAAACTTGTCCATTTCAGCCTGGAGGAATTTGCGGTCCTCGGCGTTCATCATGTTCAGGCGCTTCTCGTTGATCAGCATGGTCTGGTGCTTCTGCCAGTCGGCCCAGGCTTTCTGCGAGATGTGTTCGAAGATGTCCTGGCCCTTGGCGCCGGGGTAGGGCGGGCGTTCCAGGCCTGGCAGTTCTTCTTGGTATTTGCGGCACATCACGGTGCGGGTCATCAGGCATCTCCTGCAATCAGTTCGTCGGCCGCGCGCTTAAGCAGTTTTTTCACCGGGGCGGCAAGGCCCAGGCGCGGCGGGGTGGCGAGGTTATACCAGAGCCAGTCAGCCTCGGCCACGTGCTCGCCAAGCGGCGCGACACGTACCAGCCAGGGCTCGATCGCCAGCTGGAAGTGGCTGAAGGTGTGGGTCAGGCCATCCATGGCCTGGCTGCCGGCCAGGCGCAAACCGTGCTGGTAGGCCAGGTCGTCGAGTTGGGCGATGTCGTCCAGCTCTGGCAGGCTCCACAAGCCACCCCACAGGCCGCTGGACGGGCGCCGATAAAGCAGAATGGCGCCCTCGTGGTTGGCCAGCAGTGGCATCAGCGTGCGGCGCTGTGGCAGCGCCTTGCGGGGTTTGGGTTCGGGGTAGCGGGTTTCTTCACCGTGCAGGTGGGCTTCGCAGCCACGTTGCAGCGGGCAGATCAGGCAACTGGGCTTGCTGCGCGTGCACAGCGTGGCACCCATGTCCATCATGGCCTGGGTGTAGTGGTTGGCGCGCTGCTGCGGGGTAAAACGCTCGGCCGTGGCCCACAGCTGGTTGGCCACCTTCGGTTCGCCCGGGTAGCCGCCCTGGGCGGTGAAGCGGGCCAGCACGCGCTTGACGTTGCCGTCGAGGATCGGCGCGCGGATGCCCATGCTGATGCTGGCGATGGCACCGGCCGTGGAGCGGCCGATACCGGGCAGCTCGGTGAGCTGCTCGACACTGCGTGGGAACTCGCCACCATGTTGCGCCACGACGATCTTCGCGGCTTTTTGCAGGTTGCGGGCGCGGGTGTAGTAACCCAGCCCGGTCCACAGGTGCAGCACTTCGTCTTCGGGCGCTTCTGCCAGCGCCTGCACGGTCGGCAGCGCCTGCATGAAGCGGTCGAAGTAGTTCAGTACGGTGCTGACCTGGGTTTGCTGCAACATGATTTCCGACACCCACACCCGGTACGGGGTTATGCCCTGTTGCCAGGGCAGGTCGTGGCGGCCGTGTTTGTCGTACCAGTCCAGCACAGCGCTGGAGAACTGCTCGGGGGTCATCGCTTGAACAGCCCCTTGAGCGCGTCTTTCAATTCCGGGCTCACTTTGTCTCCGAGTTTTTCATCGAGTTTTTCGTCGATCTTGTCTTTGAGGCGGTCACCGGCCAGCTTGGCTGCGACCTTGCCCAGGCCGTTCTGGTCCAGGCGGCAGGCCTTGGCGCCCAGCTCCAGCGGGCCGCGGCAATGCAGCGGTACTTCAACCCCCACGTAGCGCTCGTTGACCTGGCAGGCCGGGTCCGGCATGGCACGCTGGTCGCCTTCTACGATCACGCCGATGTTGTAGTCCATACCCAGTACACGCAGGTCGAGGTCGCCATGGCCGTTCACGGTCAGGCCCGGGATGCGTGCCTTGAGGTCCGGGTTGCTGGCAACGCCATTGCGCACCACCAGGCTGCCACGCAGTTCCTGGAACGGGGTGTCCTTGCCGCGTGGCTCGCCGGTGAGGGTTTTGCGGTTGAGGGTGGCGATGGCCTGGCACAGTTGCTGCTCAAGGTTGGCATTGACCAGCACACCGTCGTTGATGGTGAAGTTTGCACTGCCATTGAGCGTGTCTACCAGTGCCTTCTGGCTGTTGCCGGTGGCGGTCAGATCACTGGTCAGGGTCAGCAGGCCCTTGACCGGTGGTGCCTGCTCCTTGCCGTCGGCCTTGATGAAGTGCTCCACCGGCACCCGTTGGATGCGGGTGCTGACCCCCAGTTGTGGCACGGCAGGGCGCACATCGACCGTGCCCTTGGCGTCGAAGGTGCCGTTATACAGGCCGCCGCGCAGGGTTTGCAGGGTCAAAAGGCCGCCCTGGCCGCTGGCCTTGAGCTGGGCGTCGACGATCGGCAGTTTGTCGAGGGTCAGCGAGCCAAAGGCCAGCTCGGCCTGCAGGTCCAGCGTACGCAGGCGGTCGACCGGCAGCAGCTTGTCATCGCTCCAGGCCACCTGGGTCGGTGCGTTGGGCAGCGGTGTGGTGCCGGCACCGGCAACCGCGCTGGCTTCCTGTTGCTTGACCTCGGCCTGGCGCGCCGCCGTGGCGCCTTTGGCTTGTTCGCTCTTGGCTGGCAGGTAGCGGTCGGCGTCGAAGCTGTCGCCTTTCAGCTGCAGGCGCAGGGCTTGCTTGGCGAAGTCTTCGATGGCGACGCGGCCGCTGAACGAGCTGTCGTCCAGCTTCACCGCCAGGTCATCCAGGCTCAGGCTGCTGGGTGTGCCTTGCAGGCGGGTCACCAGCTCCAGCTTGCCGAAGGCTGCCGGGTCGTTGGTTGCCGGCAGCGGGTGGCCGATGCCGTCCAGGAAGGTGCGCAGGTCGAACTGGGCAATGGACAGGCCGCCGCTCAACTGGGGGGTCTTGTCCAGGTCGCGCAGGTTCAGTTCACCCAGGGCGCGCAGTTGGTTGGCCGAGACTTTCAGGCCGTTCCAGGACGCGACGTTGGCGGCCATGTCGACCAGCAGCTGGCCCTGGGCAACGAAGGCCACCGTTTTGCCGCCGGTCGGTTCACCCGAAGTTTCGCCCGACAGGCGCATGTCCTCGAAGTTGTAGCGCTTGAGCTTGCGGTCGAAGCGCAGTTCGCCGGCCAGCTCGGTGCGGGCTTTGATATTCGGCTGGTTGGCACTGACAAAAGCACTGGCCTTTAGCGGGATGTTCGCGCCTTCATGCACGGGGCCGGTGCTCAGCTGGATGCTTTCGGCGCTGTAGCTCTGGCCGGTCTTGGCGTCGGTGTACTGCACCCGGGCGTTGTTGACGGTCAGGCTGTCGATGTCCAGCTTGACAGGGCGTTCGTTGCCGTCGGCGGCCGCGGGTTTCTGCTCGGAGGAGGCCTGGGCCTGGGCCGGTGCGTCGGTGGCAGTGCCAGGCTGCGCAGGCAGCGGCTTGCCAATGTCTTCCCAGTTGCCATGGCCTTGTTCGTCACGGGCCAGGGTCAGGTTCAGGCCCTCGACGCGCACGTCGCTCATTTGCACCTCGCGGCGCAGCAGCGGCAGTACCCGTACCGACAAGCCGAGCATCTGCAGGTCGGCGAACGGCTCTTTGGGTTTGGCCAAGGTGGCGATGCTGGCCTCGTGCAGCTCCAGGCCCAGCCATGGGAACAGGCTCCAGCCGATATCACCGTTGAGGGTCAGTTCGACATGTGCCTTGTCGCGCGCCAGTTGGCGAATCTCGTCTTTATAGTCGTTGGGATCGAATAGGTGGGTCAGGGCGAAGCCCAGCGCCACGATGATCAGCAGCAACCCGAGAAGCCCCAGTCCCAGGATTTTGCCGAACGCTTTCATGGGCGAATCCTTGTAGTCCGATTTTGAAATTCAAGCGGCTGAGTATAGCGCCGCCATGGATATCCCTGCGTATTCGACCAGAGATGCAGGATATTTCCTACGCTTTTAGTCGGTAGTACGGCTTCAAAAGGGGGACATGATCGATTCAGCCAAGCAAAAAAAACACGATATCAGATTGCTTTCACGCGACTCGATCCTGCTAACCTTGCGCCGCTTTGCCTGCCCTCACCCTATAAGAAAAGGATCACGTTCATGACCAGTACCGTCACGACGGGCGCCCCGGCGAGTACGCCAGGCTTTCTGTCGAAGGAGCGCATCATCGCCCGCCCGGGCTTCAACCGTTGGCTGGTTCCGCCAGCTGCCCTGGCCATTCACCTGTGTATCGGCATGGCCTATGGCTTCTCGGTGTTCTGGCTGCCACTGTCGCAAGCCCTGGGTATCACCGCCCCAGTGGCGTGCGCGGCCGACATGGGCTTCGTGGCCCGCCTGTTCAGCGCCGAATGCGACTGGCCGATTTCCATGCTGAGCTGGATCTACACCCTGTTCTTCGTCTTCCTGGGCTGCTCGGCGGCCGTGCTGGGTGGCTGGCTGGAGCACGCCGGCCCACGCAAGGCCGGCCTGGTATCGGCGCTGTGCTGGTGTGGCGGCATGCTGATTTCGGCCATTGGGGTCAAAACCCACCAACTGTGGCTGATGTGGCTGGGTTCTGGAGTTATCGGCGGTATCGGCCTGGGGCTGGGGTATATCTCGCCGGTGTCGACCCTGATCAAATGGTTCCCGGACAAGCGCGGCATGGCCACCGGCATGGCCATCATGGGCTTTGGCGGCGGCGCCATGGTCGGTGCGCCACTGGCCACCGCACTGATGGGCCACTTTGGCAACGCGCAGGAAGTGGGGGTGTGGCAGAGCTTCGTTGCCATGGCGGCGATCTACTTCGTGTTCATGACTGCTGGCGCCCTGGCCTACCGCGTGCCGCCCACCGGCTGGAAGCCTGAAGGCTGGACTGCGCCGCTGAAAAAAGCCGGCAACACCATGGTCACCGACCGCCACGTGCACGTCAGCGTGGCGTGGAAAACCCCGCAATTTGCGCTGATCTGGCTGGTGCTGTGCCTGAACGTGTCTGCAGGCATCGGTATCATCGGCATGGCTTCGCCGCTGCTGCAGGAAGTGTTCGCTGGCAAGCTGCTGGGCAACGAGCTGACCTTCAGCGAGCTGAACGCCGCGCAGCTGGCGCAGATCGCCGCGATCGCCGCCGGCTTCACCGGCCTGCTGAGCCTGTTCAACATCGGTGGCCGGTTCTTCTGGGCATCGTTCTCCGACTATATCGGGCGCAAGAACACCTACTTCGCTTTCTTTGCCTTGGGCGTGGGCTTGTACAGCCTGGTGCCGAACATGGGCCACCTGGGCAATGTGGCGCTGTTCGTGGCGGCGTTCTGCATCATCCTGTCGATGTATGGCGGTGGCTTCGCCACGGTGCCGGCGTACCTGGCCGACCTGTTCGGTACGCAGATGGTCGGTGCCATTCATGGGCGCCTGCTGACCGCCTGGGCGGCTGCAGGGGTGCTGGGGCCGGTGCTGATCACCTACCTGCGCGAGTCGCAGCTGGCAGCCGGGGTAGAGCGCGCGGCAGCCTATGACATGACGCTGTATATCCTTGCCGGGCTGCTGGTGCTGGGCTTTATCTGCAACATGCTGGTTCGGCCGGTTGCCGACAAGCACTTCATGAGCGATGCCGAGCTGGCGGCCGAGCGGGCGTTGAGCCATGACAAGGGCGCCGATGGCGCACGCTCGCTGGAGTGGAAAGCCGCGCCGGGTAGCCTGCCACTGGTGCTGTTGGCCTGGGCAGTGGTGGTTGTACCGTTGGCCTGGGGGGTGTGGATTACCCTGCAGAAGACGGCGGTACTGTTCCATTGATGAGTGGTACAGCCGGCTGAATTTGCCGGCTGTACCGGCCCTATCGCCGGCAAGCCAGCACCCACGGGGATCGCATCAGGGCTGACAGGTGTTTGCCACAAGGTATGCAGCGCCTGTTAGAGCGAGCGCCGCCCGCG
>NZ_RHQO01000018.1:0-77594 GCF_003935475.1 Pseudomonas sp. p99-361
CGCTGACGACTCATGGCACCTCCTATTTGGGCCTCATTATGAGGCTTGGAGGTGTCTACGAAACCAGGGGCGATTCATGGATCGTCGATGGTTACCACCAGACTCCTCATCGGGGGCTGGACAACAGAACACCGGCTCAAGTCTGGGGGACTAGCGAGGCGAACCATGTCATCAGCCTTCCCGTCGACCTGGACTCGTTGGAGTGCATTCTGGCCAAGCGGGCCTCGGTGAAGGTTCACCATTACGGCATCGAGGTTGCCAAAGTGGGCTACCACTCTACGGAACTTGCTGAGCTCCGTATGCGTTTGGCAGACGGAGAAAAGGTAAACGTCCGCTATCGAGACGAAGCCGGGCACGTTTGGGTTCACGACCGCTTCAGAAACTTGTTCTTCAAAGTGCCCGCCAAAGATGAGCGAATGGCCGGTAAGAGCAGGGAGGTGTGGAAGGCTGCCGAGAAAGCGCTGCGAGAAAAATATAATGAGCAGCCTAGCTTCGAGGCTACGCACAGGTGCTACCAGGAAATTATGGAAGATGCAGACGAGGCCCGCCGTTCGCAGACGCTCAGAAAACGACGCGCAGCTGCCATAGCGAAAATCGACAAGGAGGGTCGAGTGACCGAAAGCACGCCTCCACCCAAGGTACTCGCTGAAGTGGAATGGACCGGTGACTCTATTCCTAACATTCCGCCAGCAGCCTTCAAGGTCTCGGTTCGTCGCCCTGCTGGGAGTTCTAAGCCATGAACGCCATCAATCTGTACGAATGCTACGAGCATGGTGAATACAGCTTTACGCTCCGCGATCGTTTTATTCACAGCCCTCAAGTCGAGCGAGCGTTGACGCGACTAGGCGATATCCACGGCGATAGTCGGCGTACCAGAGCAAGTAAAGGGTTGCTGATCCAAGGTCCAAGCGGAGTGGGCAAGAGCACATTGGTCAAGGAGTACATTCGGTCATTGGAGGAATTGGAGAGCCATGACCCACAGAAGCGGACAGTTCTGTTCGTCGAGATGCCTTCGTCTCCAACCAAAAAGAACCTGGCAGCAGCCATTTTGGCAGAGCTGAAGGATCCCTTCGCAGAGGCACGAGGACATTCGGCAGAGGTTAAATTTGCGCGAGTAGTCCTGCTGCTGAAGAACCTTGGCGTGGAGATGTTGGTCCTCGATGAGGCGCAGCACCTGGTCGATTATCGTCGTAATGGTGCGTATGAGGCAGCAGACTGGATCAAGAGTCTGATGAATGAAACCAGTATCGCGTTTGTTCTGATTGGGCTGAAGCGCACCGAAAATCTCCTGCTAGCAAACGAGCAACTGCGACGCAGGTTTTCGGCCACGGTGGCATACGATCGCTTCACCTTCTCCGCTAATACGTCTCTTCATTTCGTGATGTTGTTGCAGGCAATCGAGGGCGAACTGCCTGTTCAAACCATCAGTTTTGTAGAGCCAGCGATGATTAAACGCTTCTACCTGGCTTCCTATGGATTGATCGACTACCTCATCAAGATTGTGGACAGGGCTGTTTGGCTGGTTCAAGTCCAGGACCTTGTCGGGATTGAACTTCCTGTGCTGGCCCAGGCTTTTGAAGACGAGGTTTGGAGCTACGCCACCGAGGATCGAAACCCCTTCAGTGCGAGCTTCAATTTCCAGCCTCTGTTCGGGAAGCGGGAGCCGTTTGAGACGTTCGAAGAGAGCAGTACCTGACGGCCAAGGGCCGGGCTTATCGGCCCGGCTCTACTCCCCTGATTTTTATGTCTTCGATTTCATGGATGTGTAGGAATGTTTGGTCTTTTAATCAACCCACGACCACACCAAGACGAAAGTCTTTTGGGGTACCTGCAGCGCCTGGCGAAAGCCAACGGATTACCCAGAAAGGAACTGCTCACCGCCTTTGCACGAGCCGACGAGACCGATGTTGCGGACTGGCTGCAGATGATGGAAGGACCACTGAGCTGGCCTGCGGTATCTGCTGAGTTTCGTGATCCAAGGCCCAAGGGGGTCAAGTTATGGACGACTCATCACGCTCGTTACTGTCCGATCTGTTTGGGCGAAGCCGGTTATTGGAGAGAAAGCTGGGGCTTGACCCTGGTTACGACGTGTTCTGTCCACGGCACTGAACTCCACGGGCGGTGCCCCAACTGTCTGAAGGAAACCGATCCAAGCGCAATGAGTGCGAATAGTTGCCAAGCGTGTGGCACCTCATTGAGTGGGACCAATTTTGAGATCGCGCCGGCGAGTGATACGGCCGCCTGGCTCACCTCTGGCTTTGAAGATAGGTTTTACGCCGACTCGTTGCCAGCTGACGCGGGATTGGCGGCCCTCACCTACGAACAGTTTCACGAGTTGTCATCGCGTCTCGCTGTCAGAAGTTTGCCTACGGAAAGAACCCAGCCGCTGAAGGTTGCTGATTCGGGTTCGCTAGAGATATCGCGGCTTATGGCAAACGCGGCGGGCGTGGTTCTCATGAACTGGCCTCTCGCATTCAGAGAACTGCTGAGTGGCCTCAAGGCAGTCCATTCCGATAACGAACATTGGACGCTCAGCAGATCGTTCGGCCCGATATACCACGACATCCACCGTGATCTGGATGACTCTTGTTTTGACTTTCTTCGTCGAGAGTTCGAATCATTTCTGCAGCATGCGTGGGAAGCACCGTTAGCGAAGCGAAATCGCAATTTGAGTGAGGAGACGATTGAGAGACATCGTTGGGTGTCGTTCGATTCTGCTGCTGAAGCTTGTGGTCTCGGGGTATCAGTCATAAAACGCCTTCATCAGGAGGGACAAATCGCCTATCGGGAGAAGGTCCATGAAGATCGAGTCTTTACGGTCGTGGACCTGGATCATTTGAAGGCAATCTCGCAGCATCTCCAGGGCGTGGCTGATATGAAAGAAACCTCGACTTTGCTAAGCCTCTGTCGCAATCGGGTTAGGCAGCTGCTAGCTGGTGGTACCCTCCAGTTCTTTGGTGGAGAACCGCGCCCAGGCGAAAGGTGGCTGATTGACTGCCGCTCGATCAACGAATTGATTGATGAGAAGCTGCCTACCAGCTCTGACCAGAGCCTGGTGTCGATCAACTACTTGGCCAAGCATTCTCTGCCCAAGGGGGGTGGGTTGGTCGAGTTGGTTCAGGCAATACGTGCAGGTGAACTTCGCGCTTACGGCCCAGCTGAGAATGGCTCGGTTGCGGTAGGGGCGTGGTTACTCAAGCCGCAAGATTTTGCAGCGTGGCAACAAGCCCGAGCTGAGAACAAGAGTCCGGTCTTTCCCGGCCTGTCGGTAGTCAAGGCTGCTGCGCTGTTAGGCGTCAAAGAACAATGCGCATACGCGTTCGTTCGACTGGGTCTGCTATGGAGCACTGCTGTCGAACGAGGCCGGCGTACGCAATTGATGGTTAAGCCTCAAGCCATCGACAGATTCAGGCGTGGCTATATCTTGGGACCGGAGATTGCGGTGTATTTGGGGAAGTCGACCAGGGAGGCGTTCAAGCACCTTTGGGAGGCCAGGTTTCGCCCCGTTGCGGGGCCATCCATTCCAAACGCGGCTTGCCGGCAGTACGTTTGGGTAAGAAGCAAAAAGCTGATCGATTACCTCGCAAGTGAAGCCGCCCAGATCGACGATCCTGAAGCCATCACGTTTTTATCCACACCGATCGCTCAGCCTCGTGATTGCCGATTCAGGCATGTGGGATCAAGATAGTTAGCACGCTTTCTTTCTTGATTGCTAAAATCATCGAACCCATTTTGGAGAATCTTATGTCCCGTCTCGCTGAATTCCGCCTGCTCGAACAACAGCTCGCAGCCCAACTGGCGGAGCTGGAAGCGCTGAAAAATGACTCTGCCCTGAAGCAGGAAATGGAATTTGAAACGAAGCTGCGCAGTTTGCTCAACGAGTATGGCTACGGCCTGCGCCAAGTGGTGCTGATCCTCGATCCGCAAGCGGTGGCTTCCACTGATATGGCCCCAAAAACCTCTCGGAAACCACGCGAAGTGAAGGTCTACAAGAATCCACACAGCGGAGAGGTTGTTGAGACCAAGGGTGGTAATCAGCGTACGCTTAAGGCCTGGAAAAACGAGTATGGCGCTGAGGTAGTCGAGTCTTGGCTCGCCAATTGATTGCACTGCAGGCGGCTTCTGGCACGAGATGAATCGTGGTGCGCCCCGAATGCAAATTCCCATTCTGGGGCGTGACGAAATTTTCTGCGGGTGGTGGATTTAGAGAATTAAAACTGTCGCTAGAGGGTCCCGTCTTTCGCGGCCTGCAGCCATTTGGAGAGGAAACGCAAAACTGTCGCAATCACCCAAAACGCCGGTTCAGACTGATTCGCTAGAGAATTAAAACTGTCGCAGCCTGAAACGACGCGGCTTTCACGTGTATTCAGAGCCATCATTATCGATAGCCTGCTTACAAACATGTAATTCCTGGATCACGTGGATGACAGCTCCCAGTCGGTAAGCTTCACTCATGTCTTCATGGAGTAACAGAAATGAACACCGCTAAAAGCATTGCCGCCCTCATGCTCGTAATCGCCTCCTCATCCGCTTTAGCTGAAGGAGGATCTGATCGCTTACACGGAAAGATGATTCAGGCAAATGAGCAAGCAATGCGTGCCTACGCCGCTGCCAATGGAAAAAAACCACCTGAAGTGATCCATTATCGCTACGGAATGAAACTGGATGTGGCGAGAGTTATCAGTATGACTTCGCTCAAAGGTAGCTGCGACGTGATGCCGACACAGATGAATTACGAGGACTCAACAGGTGAGTTGAAAATCCTCGAATATCGCTCTGCTGGAATTAACTGTAGAGGTCAAAACTGACCGAAGGGACAGGGTAAGTCTTGGAGTAAGCTGACCACGACCAGCGCTGCAGCTGGTCGGCTGGCCGGCAGAAGCCCTTCCCCCGGGGCATCTTGCATTACGTGTCAGGATAACTGGCAACTACTTGATCGTCCCCACTCTTGGTGAGGCCGATGACTTGATAGGCGTGTTTCATGCCATCAACCTCCATACCTGGTGAGCCAGCGGGCATGCCAGGTACCGCGACGCCTGCCAGGTCGTTGCGCTTTATGAGCTCCTGCACCTGGGCTGCGGGGACGTGACCTTCCACAAACTTGCCATCGATAACCGCGGTGTGACACGAAGCCAGCCTCGGAGCTACTCCTAGCTCTTGCTTCACCGCCCTCATGTCCGTTTCAACGTGGTCGACGACCTTGAAGCCGTTTGCCTCCAAGTGCGCTATCCATTTCTTACAGCAACCGCAATTAGCGTCCCGGTGCACATCGATAGTCAGGGGCTCCGCAGCAAAGGCGGCTGAGGCGATTAGAAGTGACGCTGCGGTACTTAAACCGAGGAAGCGGCGCTTACTTGTCATGAGTGTGCTCCTTCCCGTCTTTGTGCACATGGGTTTTGGGAGTAGAACCTGTGTGGTGGTCCGAGTGCGCCTCGCCGGACTCGTGTTCACCGTGGTGCTCCGCTACTGATGAAGACTCCGAATGCGAACTGCCATGATCATGACTTTCCTCAGCCACGCCGTTTGCTGCGGAATCATCATGATTTCCATGACCTGATTTCGCACCACCGTGTTGGCCTTCATGGTTATGCATATCGCTTTCGCCACCGCCATGTTGGTGACCACCACTGGAAGCGACCATCATCTGGTACTGCTCAGCATTGAGTTGCGGTAGCTGGTCCAGGAACGCGACGATTCCCCAGATGTACTGGTCGTCCATGCTCTTACCCCAGGCTGGCATGCCTGTCGCTTTGATACCGTGCTTGATGGTCCAAAACGCAGCAGCAGGGTCACCGCTTACACCTATCTCGGTGAGGTTTGGTGGGGATGGGTATAGGGCTTGGCTGAGTTCAGTTTTCTCCACCCCTGGCGCGAGGTGGCAACCGATACACATGGCGTTGTAGTTGCCTGCCCCTGCTTGGATGAGAGCAGGATCTTTAAGGTTTGGCACCTCAATGTCGCTTGCTCGGACTTCAATCGAGCGATCCCGCGCCATGGCCAAAAACGCATGCACAGCGGGGAAGTGTGGGTCGTCCGCACCAACGTTCACGAGACCGAAGTAAGCAGCACCTAGCACTGCTGCGCTAGTAACAGCACCTGCCGCCACCAGCGTTGTAATTGTTTTTTTCATGTTGAGTTCTCAAAACCACATCCGAATACCGGCCACAAAACGAGCTTCGTCCACGTCCCCGCCTTCATCCCGAATGAAATCGGCGGTTTTGCCGTAGGAACGGCTCCAGGTGACACCTATGTATGGCGCGAACTGGCGAACAATCTCGTACCGTAACCGCAGCCCGACTTCGGTGTTTGCCAGGCCAGAGCCGACGCCGCGTTCCGGGTCGTTCTTGCCATAAAAGTTGGCCTCAGCGGTTGGCTGAAGAATTAAACGATTGGTTAGCAAGATGTCGTACTCGCCCTCCAGACGGGCAGCGGTTTGACCGTTCTCGCCGATAAAGGCGGTGGCTTCAGCTTCGAAGTCATACAGGGCCAGGCCCTGAATACCGAACGCAGCCCAGGTCTGCGGATCCTCCGGTTTGAAATCCTGCCGGACGCCGGCGACAACATCCCACCACGGGCTTACCGAGCGGCCATAGAGGAGCTGCAGCTCAGCATCTTCAGTCACACCATTGATTCGTTCACCTTCCGAGCGAATCCAGAGCCTATTGATATCGCCGCCCACCCAGCCGGATGCATCCCAAGCAAGCGTGCTACCTTCATCGGCATCTTGGTATTCCAGTTGGTCTAGCAAGAAAAAGCTGTTGAACCCGCTGTCATCCATTTTGTGCCCGTCAAGCGGGGGGAAGGCAGCCTGCCGGTCGGCATCAGTCAGCACCGGGATTGGCGTACGGCTGGTCGGGGTCGGCGAATCAGCGTTCCCGTTTCCCATCGTGGAATGACCCATCGCGCCATGATCCATGCCTTCCATGGACCCGTGATCCATGCCTTTCATGCTTCCATGGTCCATCTTGCTGTGGTCCATCGAGGCGGGTTTCGCTTTGGGCTGGCCATGGCCCATTTTGCTGTGATCAACGGGTGCAGGTTGCGTGGGTTGCTTGCTCGCGCCCATCTGGCTGTGGTCCATGCCCGGCATCGCAGCCTGTGATGAGGCGTGGTCCATCTGCATGGCACCGTGGCCCATTGCCGAGTGGTCCATTCCGGAATGATCCATTTCAGCGGCGAAGCTGGGCGAAACGCCCAGCACACCTAAAGAAACGGCGAATGCCAGCAGCGATGGTCGTGCAACGCTATTGGCCATTTTTCCCTGCCTTAGCTTTGTCGCTGCCATGCGATTCCATCATTTTGCTGTGATCCATTCCTTCCATGGAACCATGATCCATGCCCTCCATAGAGCCATGATCCATGCCTTTCATGGAGCCGTGATCCATGCCTTCATGGTTCATGCCCTGGGCTTGCTTGCTCTTCGAGCCGTTCGATTGCGCCGCGTTGGACGACTTTTGAGAGTGCTGATCATGGTTGTCACTGGACCAGGAAGACGGGGCGTACACCGCGAGCAGGCCAACCATCGCGGCAGAGAGGAAAAAGGCGCTTCGTTTCATTGGTTTGCTCATCTCGTATCTCCAGTTCATTCGTCCACGCGGACTTCTCGGAACATGCCCATCTCCATGTGGTACATGAGGTGACAGTGATAGGCCCAGCGCCCGAGTGCATCTGCGGTTACGCGATAGCTTCGTTTCGAGCCAGGCGGCATATCGATCGTGTGTTTTCGCACCATGAAATTGCCGTCCTCATCCTCCAGGTCACTCCACATGCCGTGCAGATGGATGGGGTGAGTCATCATGGTGTCGTTGACCAAGGTAATACGCAGGCGCTCGCCGTACTTGAGCCGCAGCGGCTCTGCGTCAGAAAACTTGATCCCATCGAAGGACCAAGCGAACTTTTCCATATGCCCGGTAAGGTGCAGTTCGATTGTCCGGCCAGGTTCCCGGCCGTCAGGGTCGATGAAGGTGCTACGCAAATCCGAATACGTGAGAACCCGACGCCCGTTATCGCGAAGCCCGATCCCCGGATCGCTCAGCTTTGGCGTAGGGGTCATGGTCTGCATATCGACCAGAGGGTTGTTTGTTTCGGAGGCGGGATGGTTCTGCATGGCACCGCTGGCGGCCATATTGCTTTGGTCCATACCGGTCATGTTGCCGTGGTCCATGCCAGCCATCTTGCTATGGTCCATACCGGCCATGCTGCCGTGGTCCATGCCAGCCATCTTGCTATGGTCCATACCGGCCATGCTGCCGTGGTCCATGCCAGCCATCTTGCTGTGGTCCATACCGGCCATGCTGCCGTGATCCATGCCACCCATGCTGCCGTGGTCCATCCCCATATCACTCATGGAGATGAGAGGCCTTGGATCTACAGCCGGCACCGGTGCCTGCAGGCCCTCACGGACAGCCAAGGTACCCCTTGAATAGCCGGTGCGATCCATGGATTGAGCAAAGATGGTGTAAGCCTGCTCGTTTTCAGGCTCGACAATGACATCGTAGGTTTCAGCAACGGCAATCCGGAATTCATCGATCGACACTGGCTTAACGTACTGACCGTCGGCTGCGACAACCGTCATTTTCAAGCCGGGGATCCGCACGTCGAAATAGGTCATCGCCGAGCCATTGATAAAGCGAAGCCGGATTTTCTCCCCTGGCTTGAAGATTCCCGTCCAGTTCCCATTTGGCGCCTGGCCGTTCATGAGGTAGGTGTAGGTGTGCCCGCTCACGTCAGCGAGATCGGTTGGGCTCATCTTCATCTCGGCCCACATCTTTCGATCGGCCACAGCAGCAGACCAACCTTTCTCGCTCACGTCGTCGACGAAGTCGCCAACGGTGCGCTTGTGGAAGTTGTAATAGTCCGACTGTTTTTTGAGCTTGGACATAACCCGCGCCGGGTCTTCGTCGGTCCAATCACTCAGCATGACGACATAGTCACGATCGTAGGTGAAAGGCTCTGGATCCTTGGCATCAATCACCAGCGCACCGTAAACACCGACCTGCTCCTGGAAGCCCGAATGGCTGTGGTACCAGTAGGTGCCGTTCTGGTGGACCTTGAACTTGTACTCGTACATGCCGTCGGGAGCGATGCCATGGAAGCTTAGACCCGGCACGCCGTCCATATTCGCCGGCAGGATGATGCCGTGCCAGTGGATGGACGTGTCCTGCTTCAAGCGGTTGCGAACCCGTAGCGTGACCGTGTCGCCTTCGCGCCAACGGAGTATTGGTCCTGGCAGCGAACCGTTGATGGCCATCGCCGTTCGAGCTGCCCCGGTAATGTTCACCGGGAGCTCCCCGATGTACAGGTCAAAATCGGTGCCGGTCAGTACGTTAGGCTGGCCAGGGCTGGTTACGGCCCAGACCGGCGCGCGCCACATGCCCAGCCCACCCAGTAGTCCGGTAGCAGCCAGGCCTTTGACGAATGAACGTCTCGTGGTTTTGCTTTGCATGCCGTTGCGTCCAATCAGGTAGATCGCTGATATCCAGACTGCGGGATCCGCAGCCATCTGGTTTCAATTGAGCTCCCCCAAGCCTCGTAGACTTTCGCCAAAGCACAAGGATTGCGGGAGGCAATACCCCGAAAGCTGACATAGTTCAGATTCCGGGGTGATTACATTTCTGTAAGCTAAGCTCAGCAGCTCTCGTGGCCGGGGTGCTTTTGGCTTTGGGCGGTAACAGGAGCCTCTGCTTTTTTCTCCTGAGCAACCTGGTAAGCCTGCATGGAAGATGCACGTGCAGCTTCCATCCTGGCGAAGGTGCGATCCGCGCCGCCTTCAGCCAGGGCGAGGCTCGCCATGCCGAAGGTGACTACCATCACAATCGCTTTGATCATGTTCATTTGCGTTTCCTCTAAGGGTCAGTTTCGCCTGATTGGCGCCGTTCACAGTGCTCAAGCTAGCTACCCGGCACTGTCAGCAAGCTGAGCCCGACATTACTTTTCCGTCAGCTTCTGGTTGGGTGCCTTTTTTGCTGCACACTGAAGGGCATCCAAGGGGGCGCAGCAGATGAAATTACTCGTAGCCGAAGATGAGCCAAAAATCGGGGCCTACCTGCAGCAAGGGCTGACGGAGGCAGGCTTTACCGTCGATCGTGTGGTCACAGGGACCGACGCGCTGCAATACGCTTTGAGCGAGGCGTATGACCTGCTGATTCTTGATGTAATGATGCCGGGGCTAGACGGCTGGGAGGTGCTGCGGATGGTACGTGCGGCAGGGAAAGAGGTCCCAGTCTTGTTTTTGACGGCCCGTGATGGCGTGGACGATCGCGTGAAAGGGTTAGAACTCGGGGCTGACGATTACCTGGTCAAACCCTTTGCATTCTCGGAACTGCTAGCGCGTGTGCGCACTTTGCTGCGAAGAGGCAGCAGTGGCTATGCTCAGACCACTATGAAGATGGCTGACCTGGAGGTAGACCTGCTTAAGCGCCGGGCCACCCGAAATGGCAAGCGGATCGACCTCACAGCCAAGGAGTTCTCCTTACTGGAACTACTCATGCGCCGACGCGGCGAGGTACTGCCGAAGTCCCTGATCGCATCGCAGGTGTGGGATATGAACTTCGACAGCGACACTAACGTGATCGAGGTTGCTGTTCGTAGGTTGCGGGCCAAGATTGATGACGATTTCGCCCCCAAGCTCATACATACAGTTCGTGGCATGGGCTATCTGATGGATGTTCCCGAGTAATGCGCGCCCAATCGTCGCTCGTTAAACGCCTTACCCTCATGTTCATGTTCGCGGTCATCGCCGTATTGGTCGTTGCCGGCGTGAGCTTCTACATGCTCAGTCAGCACCATTTCCAGATGCTGGATGAGCAAGCCCTGGCCGAGAAACTCGAATCCACCCGGCACATCCTTTCACTTTCAGCAGCACGTGATGAACTTGAGGATCAGGAGCCTCAACTGCGTGCTTTGTTGGGGGCTCATCAGGACCTTTCTGCGGAGATTCTTGATGCTGACGGTACTGTCCTGTTCTCGGACTCCAAGGCATCCCGCATCCCTGAGCGCTTTAAGCAGGCCTCTTCTGGCGCCGTTTGGGACTGGCAAATCGACTCGCGGAACTTCCGGGGGATTACCTCTCAACTGGCTATAGCGCAGGCGCAGGCGCCGGTAACAGTCATGTTGATGCTGGATGTCACCAGCCATGCCCACTTTTTCAAGACGCTGCAATGGTGGTTCGGCATTGGCTTGGTCATCAGCGCTCTGGTTAGTGCAGGATTGGGGTGGATCGTGGCCAAGAGCGGTCTTCGGCCGGTTGGGCAGATCACCAAGGTGGCGACATCCATGTCTGCCCGGTCCCTTCGCGAGCGAATTCCATTGGAGCCCGTGCCGCTTGAATTGCAGGAGCTGATCCTCTCCTTCAACGGAATGCTTGCACGCCTGGAAGACGCGTTCGTCCGGCTATCAAACTTCTCAGCCGACATCGCACATGAGCTGCGGACTCCGGTAAGTAATCTTCTGACGCATACCGAAGTCGTTCTGACCAAAAAACGCGACCTCGATGCCTACGAAGACAACCTCTACTCCAATCTTGAAGACCTCAAGCGCATGTCGCGCATGATCGATGACATGCTGTTCCTGGCAAAAGCTGATAACGGCTTGATCATCCCCGAGCAGGTTGATATCGATCTGGTCGGGCTAGTGTCCAGACTGATTGAGTACTACCAGCTTGCAGCCGAAGACCGAAGCATTCGGCTTGCCCTTCAAGGCGAAGGTACGATCCGTGGTGACCGGCTAATGATTGACCGGGCGGTTTCCAACATTCTATCCAACGCTTTGCGCTATACCCCCGAAGGCCACGATATCGCCGTCCGGATTGTCGAGGCGGCTGATCAAGTGAACCTGTCCGTCCAGAACAATGGGGCCACGATTGATCCGGAACATATCAACAAAATCTTCGACCGGTTCTATCGCGCTGACCCTGCAAGGCGGGAAGGAAGCCCAAGCAACGCCGGCTTGGGTCTGGCCATAACGCGTTCGATCATCGAGGCTCATGGTGGGCGAATTTGGTGTACCTCCGCTGACGGCGTGACGAGTTTTCACATCGCTCTGCCGCACGCCAAACAATCCACTTCCAAGCCTCAAACGGCTTAATGCTCATTTCATGCGTGTAACCTATACTCGGCCATCATGAACCGGCTCCTACGACTGTTCACCATCCTGCTTCTAATCGCATCGCTTCCTCTCAACGGCATGGCGGGAGTCGACTCAGCCATTGAACCATGCCCCATGCAAACCATGGGGATGGAGATGATGGCGGGGATGGATCACGATTGTTGCCAGGATACTGATCCAGGATCAGCTGCCGACCACTCCAAAGCCTGCAAAGTGGGCCAGGAGTGTAGAACCGCGAGCACAGTTCAGGTCGAAATAATTAACCCCACGCTCACCTATTCTGCGCCTAGGCCAGTAGATACCTATGCGGTGAGCCTCGTAAACAGGGCGCCTCCTGACCCTTGGCGGCCACCCCGCGCCTGATTACCTCTTAAATTCACCCCATCGTCCTGTTTTGCAGCCGGATGATGGCATGCGCTTGCGCGCTGATTTTTTGAGGAATCATTTCCATGACTCCCCCACGTTACCGATTAGGGATGGCATGTCTGGCCGCTCTGATCAGCCTGTTGTCGACGTTACCGGCTCAGGCTACACCGTTGTCTCTGGAGGAAGCGCTTCAACTTGCCGAACGCAATGCCCCCATCCTCCAGGCCAGGCAAGAGCAAATGACGGCCGCTCGACACGCTGTGATCCCAGCAGGCGAGCTGCCTGATCCACGTCTCAACCTAGGAGTGCAGAACCTTCCTGTTGACGGCAGTGATCGTTGGAGCATGAACCGCGATTTCATGACGATGCAGGTTGTCGGCCTCTCCCAGGAAGTACCAAACCGGGACAAGCGGGAGGCACGAGTTGAGACGGCACGAGCGAGCGTTGAGCGAGCCGATGCAGAGGCGGTGTTCGAGCGCTTAAAAGTGCGTGCTGCCACAGCCCAAGCTTGGGTCGCGGCGTACACCGTTCAACGGAAACTGCAGCAGTTTGAGGACTTCTACAAAGAAAACCGTCTGTTGGCCGCAGCAATCCGCGCACGCCTGGCCGGCGGTACCGGCGCGACGGCCGACGCACTTGCTCCTGACCAGGAAGCTGCGCAACTCGATGAGCAAAAAGATGTTCTGCTCACACAGGCCGCTCAGGCACGGGCTGCACTCAAGCGATGGATTGGAGAGGATGCTGATCCGCAAGCTCAAGCATTTCCGCGCTGGCCAGTGAGCGCGCCGGACTATCTACACGCTATACATGCACATCCAGAATTGGCGACCTACAACGCCCTTACGCGGGAAGCACAAGCTCAAGTGCACCAAGCCTTGGCAGAAAAGAAGTCGGACTGGGGGTGGCAGGTGGATTACCAGCGGCGCGGGCCTGAATTCAGCAATATGGTGAGCCTGCAGGTAAGTTTCCAACTGCCCTTGTTCGCTGGCTCACGGCAGGACCCGATGATCGCGGCACGTCGCGCACAAGTCCGGCAACTGGAGGACGAACAGGAAGCGGCATTGCGTGAGCATAAAGCGCAGCTGGAGACAGATCTTGCGGATTACCAGCGATTGCAGCGAGCAGTGCAGCGCAGCCGTGAAACATTGTTACCGCTAGCGGAGGATCGAGTCCGCCTCGCCCTTGCTGACTATCGAGCCGGTAAATCACCCTTAAGTGAGGTTCTCACCGCTCGACGTCAGCGGGTTGAAACACGACTGCAAGACATCGATCTGCAAGGACAGTTGGCCGCGACAGCTGCACGGCTGCACTTCGCGTATGGAGAGGTGCGCGCATGAGAAATTCAACTATCAGCCTTGTGGTATTGGCCGCGTTGGCTATCGGCGGTGGCGTTGGCTATCAGCTAGCAAAGCGTGGGCAGGTGTCCACTGCCTCCCCTGAAACGCTACAGAAGGTGCTGTATTGGTATGACCCGATGTACCCCCAGCAGCACTTTCCAGCACCGGGCAAGTCGCCCTTCATGGACATGCCACTGGTGCCGAAGTACCAGGAAAGCACCGCTGCTGAGGTGAGCCCCGCAGTTCAAGTTTCACAGGGGCTCCAACAAAACCTGGGGGTCCGTCTGGCTACCGTAGCGAAAGGGCAGCTTGCTCGAACCCTCCAGGTGAGCGGCGTGCTTACCTTCGATGAGCGGGATTTTAGCGTTCTGCAGGCTCGTACCGGTGGCTACGTCGAACGCACCTATGGCCGCGCTACAGGCGACGTGGTTGCCAAGGGCGCCCCATTGGCAGATGTGTTGACGCCTGAATGGGCGGGCTTGCAGGAAGAGTACCTGGCGCTTCAGCGATCTGGGGACAATGAATTGCGCGCTGCAGCTCGGCAACGACTACTGCTGGCGGGTATGCCTGCCGATCTTATCAACCGGATTGACCGTACGGGAAGGGTCCAGAATTCGGTAACGCTCTTGGCCCCAACAGCAGGCGTCCTTCAGGCTCTGGAATTGCGGCCAGGCATGACAATGACACCGGGTGCAACGTTGGCGAAGATCAATGGTATCGCGAACGTCTGGCTTGAGGCCGCAGTACCTGAAGCGCAAGCCCAAGGCCTACAGGAAGGACAGGCAGTGCAGGCGAATCTGGCAGCGTTCCCAGGCGAACCTGTTCCCGGCAAGCTGACCGCATTGCTGGCTGATGCGGATCTGCAAAGCCGCACCTTGCGGCTTCGTATAGAACTGCCCAACCCCGGCGGCCGGTTGCGCCCAGGCATGACCGCGCAGGTTTCCCTCCATCCGTCCGGGCAACAGGATGACAGCCTACTGGTGCCAGCCGAGGCGATCATTCGGACGGGGAAACGCGATCTCGTAATGGTGTCAGAAGACGGAGGTCGATTCCGGCCGGTGGAAGTAGTGCTCGGCCAGGAAAGTGCTGGCCAGGTGGTCGTGCTGCGAGGCCTTCAGGCGGGCCAGCGCGTTGTGGCGTCCGGGCAGTTTCTGCTGGACTCCGAAGCGAGCTTGAAAGGTATCGAGGCCGTTACTGCTGGCGATGCTCCACTTGCGCAACCTGTACAGCCGGCTCTACATCAGGCCAATGGGCGCATCGTTCAAATAGAAGGTAATCAGCTGACCATCGCTCATGGACCGTTCGTGACGCTGGGCATGCCTGGTATGACGATGACTTTCCCTGTGGCAGATCCCCGCTTGATTGCCGGACTCAAGGTTGGCGAACGCATCCGGTTTGGAGTGCGCGAGCGCGATGAAGGCATGGTCATCGAGCAAATAACCCAGCAGGAGAACCAGCCATGATCGCGAACCTGATTCGTTGGTCGGTTGGCAACCGCGTCCTGGTCCTGCTGGCAACACTGTTTGCCGTAGCTTGGGGCGTTTTCTCTCTGCGCAGTTTGCCGATCGACGCGTTGCCTGACCTGTCAGATGTGCAGGTGATTATCCGCACCTCCTACCCAGGGCAGGCACCGCAGATCGTGGAAAATCAGGTGACATATCCCCTGACCACCACAATGCTTTCCGTACCCGGAGCCAAGACAGTGCGGGGCTTTTCAGCATTTGGAGACAGCTTCGTATATGTGTTGTTTGAGGACGGCACAGATCTCTATTGGGCGCGGTCCAGGGTGCTCGAATACCTAAGCCAGGTTCAGTCTCGATTACCGGCGTCCGCTAAGCCAGTGCTCGGACCCGATGCCACTGGTGTAGGCTGGATCTACCAGTATGCGCTGGTGGACCGCAGTGGTACCCATGACCTGGCACAGCTGCGCAGCCTTCAGGACTGGTTCCTGCGCTTCGAGTTGAAAACTCTTCCGGACGTTGCCGAAGTGGCGACGATAGGCGGGATGGTCAAGCAGTACCAGGTAGTGCTCGATCCGCTGCGCATGGCCAGCTTGGGAATCACTCAAGTTGAGGTTTCGGACGCCATCGCCAAGGCCAATCAGGAAACCGGTGGCGGCGTGCTCGAACAAGGCGAAGCTGAGTTCATGGTAAGGGCTTCCGGCTATCTGAAGTCACTCGATGATTTCCGAGCCATTCCCCTGCGCCTGGCTGCGAAGGGTATACCCGTAACACTGGGCGATGTAGCCACTGTACAGCTGGGCCCTGAGGCACGTCGCGGCATCGGCGAGCTTGATGGACAGGGCGAAGCGGTGGGCGGCGTAGTAATTCTGCGCAGTGGCAAGAATGCGAAAGATGCCATCGCTCACGTCAAATCCAAGCTTGAATCGCTGGAAAAAAGCCTGCCTGCCGGGGTCGAGCTGGTCACTACCTACGACCGTAGCCAGTTGATCGATCGTGCTGTGGAAAATCTGAGCCAGAAGCTGATTGAAGAGTTCATCGTGGTCGCACTGGTGTGCGCTGCATTTCTTTGGCATCTGCGCTCATCGTTGGTCGCCATCGTCTCGCTTCCGGTTGGTGTCCTCATTGCCCTGATCGTCATGCGCCACCAGGGCATCAACGCCAACATCATGTCGCTTGGGGGCATAGCCATTGCAATCGGTGCGATGGTGGACGCCGCTGTGGTGATGATTGAGAACGCGCACAAACGGGTTGAGGCTTGGCATACGTGGCACCCTGGAAAGTCGTTGCGTGGCGAAGATCATTGGAAAGTGATGACTGAGGCAGCAGTCGAGGTCGGGCCTGCGCTGTTCTTCAGCCTCATGATCATTACGCTGTCCTTCATACCGGTATTCACCTTGCAGGCTCAGGAGGGAAGGCTGTTTGCGCCCCTCGCATTCACCAAGACTTATGCAATGGCAGCAGCAGCGGGCCTTTCGGTTACCCTGGTACCCGTGCTGATGGGGTACTGGATTCGGGGTCGTTTACCGGCAGAAGAGCGCAACCCACTCAATCGAACCCTGATACGGCTCTATCGCCCAGCATTGGAGATCGTTCTACGCCGGCCAAAGCTCACGTTGGCGGGTGCACTGTTGATTTTGCTCAGCAGTGTCTGGCCCCTGAGCCAGCTCGGCGGCGAATTCTTGCCGCCACTGGATGAAGGCGATTTGCTGTACATGCCGACTGCCCTGCCAGGTCTTTCGGCGCAGAAAGCCTCTGAGCTTTTGCAACGTACGGACCGGCTGATCCGAACGGTACCGGAGGTCGCCAGTGTCTTCGGTAAAGCGGGCCGGGCTGAATCAGCGACCGACCCGGCCCCGCTGGAGATGTTCGAGACGACTGTCCGACTTAAACCGAAGGATCAGTGGCGAGCAGGGATGACCACTGAGAAGCTGATCGAAGAGCTGGACCGTACCGTGCAGGTACCTGGGCTAACCAATATCTGGATCCCACCGATTCGAAACCGTATCGACATGCTCGCAACCGGTATCAAAAGCCCGATCGGCGTAAAGGTTGCCGGCAGCAATTTGAATGAGATCGACCGGGTGACTCTGGCTATCGAGAAGGTGGCCAAAACGGTTCCAGGGGTGACTTCCGCCCTCGCCGAGCGATTAACCGGTGGACGCTACATCGATCTGGATATCGACCGCCAATTCGCAGCGCGTTACGGCCTGAACATTGCTGATGTCCAAGCGATTGTTGCCGGCGCCGTTGGGGACGAAAACATCGGCGAAACCGTAGAAGGCCTGGCGCGATATCCCATCAGTGTTCGGTACCCACGGGAGTGGCGTGACTCTGTTGATGCCCTGCGGCAGCTACCGATTTACACCAGCCAAGGGGGGCGAATCACACTGGGAACCGTGGCACGGGTGCGTATTGCGGACGGTCCACCCATGCTCAAGAGTGAAAACGCGCGCCCCTCGGGCTGGGTGTATATCGACGTGCGGAGACGGGACCTGTCCTCCGTCGTTGCCGACCTGCGCCGGCTAGTCGATCAGCAGGTGAAGCTCGATCCTGGCATAAGCTTGAGCTATTCCGGGCAGTTCGAATACCTGGAGCGCGCCAATGCGCGCTTAGCATGGGTAGTACCGGCGACGCTGGCCATTATTTTCGTCCTTCTCTACCTCACGTTTGGCCGCCTCGGTGAAGCGCTGCTGATCATGGCTACCTTGCCATTTGCGCTAACCGGCGGCGTATGGCTGCTGTACATGATGGGCTACAACCTGTCGGTGGCCACGGGTGTCGGTTTTATCGCCTTGGCTGGGGTCGCAGCAGAGTTTGGAGTCATCATGCTGATCTACCTCAACAATGCCTGGACTGAACGAAACGGCAACGGTACGCAGGGGCAACCTGCGCTTCTGGATGCTATCCGCGAAGGGGCCGTGCAGCGCATCCGCCCCAAAGCCATGACCGTAGCAGTGATCGTCGCAGGCTTGATGCCAATCCTCTGGAGTAGCGGTACCGGCAGCGAAGTCATGAGCCGGATCGCTGTACCCATGGTCGGCGGCATGCTCACCGCGCCTTTGCTCTCACTATTTGTAATCCCTGCGGCTTACTGGCTCGTCAGGCGCCGCGGACTCGCTGTACACGATAACCCCCAAACAGGAGTAACCCGATGAAGAAGCTACTGATCAGCGCTGGCCTGGTGTTCGCCGTTGCGGCGGCGGTGCAGGCCCAAGACATGTATGGCACGGATATGAAGAATATGCCCATGGAAGGCAACGAGACCCAAGGCAGCCAGGCGGCTCCGACTGCATCGGCTGAGGGAACCATCAAAGCTTTGGAACCAGGTAAAGTTACCTTGGCGCATGGACCAGTATCAGCCCTGAAATGGCCGGCAATGACCATGGGCTTCAGCGCTACCGAGCAGCAACTCAAGGGACTCAAGGTAGGCGACAAGGTCAGCTTCGATTTCCGAATGAATGGGGGCACAGCGACGATCGTAGGCATTCGCAAGCAGTGACGGATTGACTTCTAACCCTGCCTATTAGAGCTGATAGGCAGGGTCATTTAGCCAAACTTTGGAAAAAGTGCTGCCGCAATTCCTGACCGCGCCGCCTTCAGCTCTGTGCCTCGGGACGCTAGTTGGTCTTTGCGCTCTGTAGCCGGGATGCATTCAGATCAGAGTAGTAGCTGACGTTTGAGCAGAGATCTTCGTGCATCACGATCTATATGGGTCGAAAGCGGACAGGGCATCGCAAAGTCATCCAACTGCCTGAGTTATCCGAACGCCAACAAGGATTCCACCGAGCTTGTCGACAAGAAAACCCGCGACAACTCAGAGTGTTATCCGAGCAAACAGACTTTGGATACCCTATTCCCGCTAGAAACACTGCCGCTGAAACCCTCCTGGCATGTAGCTCCTTCGTCCTACGCTTCAGCCTCTATGACCCCCACCCAACCTTTCGCGCAGGTGCGGAACGAACCTAGGCGTAACGCGGGTATAAGCTTCGTAGGCAGCGCCAAACTGCTTGTGCATTTCCCGCTCTTCGGAAACCGCCAAACGCCCGTACATCACCAGCAACACCGGGAACATTGCCAGCGTCAGCAGCGTCGGCCACTGAAGGAGAAAGCCCAGAAGAATCAGCACAAATGCCACGTACTGCGGATGTCTGATCCAGCCATAGGGCCCGACCGTTGCAAGTGAACGGCGGCGTTGCGCGTGATATAGCACGTTCCAGGCGGCAGAAAGCAAATAGAAGCCGAAACCCAGGAATAGGTAACTGGCAATGTGCAAAACACTGAAGTGTGGGTTGCCCTGGTCACCGAGCAACGTCGACCACAGATGGCCGGATTCGTGGGAAAGCAGATCGAGGTTGGGGAACCTGGCCTGCAACCAGCCTGACAACAGATAGATCGTCAGGGGGAAGCCATACATTTCCACAAACAGGGCAACGATGAAGGCCGAGAATGCACCGAAGCTCCTCCAGTCTCTCGCCGTTGCCGGCTTGAAGAAACTGAAGGCAAACATGATGAAGATCGCGGAGTTGATGAAAACCAGCGACCAGAGGCCATACGCGCTTTCACCATGATTCATGATGGATCTCCCGGCTTATGGATATCAGCCTTATCGGAGGGGGCCGGTTTGCTCTGGCCCTGGTGATGGTGTCCCCCATGTCCTCGATGCATGAAGACATGCATCAGCGGACAGGCGAGCAACAACAGATAAGGCAGGGCTCCAACGACATGGGCAAGGTGCTCGGTGAGCAGGAAGTAGACGGCGATCCCACCGATTACCACCAGGCCGATTGCATAGCGTGAACGCCAGAAACTGTGTGGTGAGCCGTTTTCATCGAAGTGAGGGTTCATAGCGACTCCTGGGAAAGGAGATGGGTTACTTCGATGCAGCAGATGGCATGCGGTCCATCATCATCTGCATCATCGACTCCATCATGTCCATGCGCTTTTCCATCATCTGGTGGCGGGCGGCCATATCCCCGCCCATGCCGCCATGCATGCCCCCCATTTCAGGCATGCCACCCTCCATGGACTTCATCATGGCCATGCCATTTTTCATCAGCGCCATATGCTCGGCCATCAACGCCTGACGGGCTTCCGGCGTTTTGGCTGCAGCCATCTTTTCGTGCATGGCTTGCATGGCCTTCATTTGCTGGTCCATCGCCGCCATTTGCCCTTTGTCCATTGGCTGAGAAGGCGTCTTCTCGGTAGCCGCCGCGCTTGGCGCATCGGCCGGGTGATGTGTCGAGTGTTCATCGGTGTTTTGCGCCATGGCGCCCACGGACGCTGCGGCCAAACAAAGTCCGATCAGTAAATTTCGAACGTTGTTCATCATCATCTCCTTAGCACTGTTTTAAAGCCGGATGCCTTGGTCTGGGCGCTAGGCCTCACCTGGCACGACAAGCAAATTACTGCGCCGGCGTGAATGCTCATTTTTCGCGTCGTGCTCGGGTTGTACACCGACGGGCTATTATTGGGCACTCGGCGGCTCGAAGCTGATCCCGTTTGGCCCGGCGCCAACCTTATGGGTAGCAACGACCTTTCGGCTGCTCGTATCGATGACAGATACGGTGCCCGCTTCAATATTGCTGACAAACACATAAGCGCCGTCGCTGCTGATGGCCACACCATGGGCACCCTTGCCGGTGGTCACGGTGCCCAGGCTGCTACGCGTCTGGAGATCTACGATGGAGACTCGGTCGTCCGGATTCTGGCCACTGCCCTGATTCGCGACATAGACCTGGCGACCGTCAACGGTGGCCATCATCTGGATTGGCGTGCGGCCGACATCAACCTTGCTGATCACCTTGCGTCTGGCCGTGTCGATGATGCCAAGCTGATTTGTCGCACTGAGCGAGACGAATGCCAGGCGACCGTCAGGGGCAAAGCCGACCTGGACAGGGCCTTTGCCCACGGGAATCTGCGCGGTTTCTTTGAGTGTGACGACATCGATAAGCGATACGCTGTCGCTCTTCATGTTCGCGATATAGAGTGTCCGGCCATCAGGGCTCAAGCGCAGCCCATGGGGATAACGCCCAGTTGGAATACCGGGCAACTCGATTCGCTGCTCAAGGTCAAATACTCGCACCTGGTTGGCAGCGGAATCGGTCACAAAAGCTCGCAGCCCGGTGACGTCGGTGACCACATGAGCCGGGTGATCGCCTGCCGGGAAGCTGAACGGTGGCCTGTCCAGCGCGCTGGTACTGAACACCAGCAACTGCCCACCGGGCTTTTCACCGCTCGAATGCCCCGCATGTCCAGCCACTCCAACAACCAGAAGCAAGCTGCCGTCGGGCGAAACCTGTAGGTTGTGGGGTGCGATCGGCAAGGCGACCGTGCTCACATCACCTGTCGCAAGATTTACCTGGCTAATGGAAGCGGACCGTTCATTGGCCGTGTAGACGTTACCCGTAGGGTTTGCCATGACCAGCCCCAGAGGGATGAGCAGGGATATCCCCAAGGCCATAGAACTAAACCGCTTGGCAGTCATCATTGTGAATGAGCTCCAACGAGGGGCCGGGGTATGTGAGCCAGGCTGGCCTATACATTTACTCAAGATAAACACCAATCGCGAAGCATTTTCTTGATCAGCGTCAACGTCCACAGCTTGACTCGGCACTGGGTGATCGAAGGCCGTCCATTTCTTGGGGAGTATTGCTGGCTATCCCGACCCGGAGTCAGTCGACATCAGGCTGTATATGAAGAAACCGCGCCATGAAACATGGCACGGCGGCTTGCCATCTGAGCGGTAACGAGACTTAGCGACTGACTTTGGTTGGGTAACCAAGCGCCTGGACCAGTGCACCGACGCGTTCCGCCTCGATGTTGCTTTGGACACTCACTGTACCGGCAGCACGATCAACGATCACCTTCGCGTCGCCATCGGCAGCCTGGATGGCCTTGGTGATCTTGTTGACACAACTGCCACATCCCATACCGGAAACTTCCAAAACGAACATAGCGGGCCTCTCATGCTGGTACGGCTTTTCTCGCCGCATTTACAGCTTCAACCTTGACACGATGACAAGGTCAAGGCCCGGTCAAAGGATTTATCTTCGCCCTGAAATCTTGTCCAACTCCTCTGGCGGCGGCCCCTGCTGCATCACAATTGTCCCTTACGATCTTGGCAGAAGATGGCGGACGTCGCAGTTGCCCGATGTCCTCCATCAGGACCAGATTGGCGCCGAACTCGCGGACATACCCGCTAAGGCCAAAGCCCTAGACAGTCAGTCATATGGATCAGGCGTTGAAACGCTGATGGCGGAACTTCCTCTCATAGGTTGCGGTGTGCCCATTTCAGTCTGTGACTACGCGCTTCAGCCGCAGTGCGTTGAATACCACGGAAGCCGAACTTACGCTCATGGCCAATGCCGCAATCATCGGTGACAATAGATGGCCGGTAAGCGGGTAGAACAAACCTGCCGCCAGCGGTATGCCCATAGCGTTGTAGAAGAATGCGAAGCCCAAGTTTTGACGCATGTTCTTCACCGTGGCCACGGATAGTGTTCTGGCCCGCAGGATGCCCATCAGGTCGCCCTTGACCAGCGTCAACTGGGAGCTGTTCATGGCAACATCGGTGCCAGTTCCCATGGCGATCCCGACATCAGCCCGGGCCAGCGCAGGGGCATCGTTGATCCCATCTCCTGCCATGGCAACCCGGCGCTTATCGCCCTGCAGGAGCGCCACCAGTTGCTCCTTGTCCTCGGGTTTCACTTCTCCGTGGACTTCCTCGATGCCGAGTTGTTTCGCGACCGCACGTGCCGTAGTCAGGCCGTCGCCGGTGGCCATGATGACCTTCACATCTTCTGCCTGTAGCCGGGTTACCGCCTCCTTGGAGGTGGGTTTGACCGGATCGGACACCGCTAGCAGGCCAGCGAGCACGCCATCGACGGCCAAGTACATGATACTCATGCCTTCCAGACGCAGCTGCTCGGCGCGGTCTCGCAACGGACTGGTGTCGAGGCCAGCCTCTTCCATCAAGGTCGTGTTGCCAAGCTGCAGCCGTTTGCCGTTCACCTGGCCACGTACACCGATCCCAGAGCCCGACTCAAACGCCTCTGGCTTGGACAAGCTGTGTCCATGCGCTCGCGCATGATCGACAATCGCATGTGCCAGCGGATGCTCGCTGCCTTGGTCCAGGCTGGCGGCAAGGCGCAAGACTTCGGGTGGCATGAACTGCCCGGTACCGACCACGCTATGAAACACTGGCCGGCCCTCGGTGAGGGTCCCGGTCTTGTCGACGATCAGCGTGTCGATCTTGCAGAGGTTCTCGATAGCACTGGCGTCTCGGAAGAGCACGCCACTGCTGGCAGCCTTCCCGGTAGCGACCATGATCGACATGGGAGTGGCTAGGCCGAGCGCGCAGGGGCAGGCAATGATCAGGACCGCGACCGCATTGATCAGGCCGAAGACCCAGCCAGGCTCCGGTCCGAAAAGCCCCCAGCCGAAGAGCGTGACCAGCGCGACCAGAATCACCCCCATGACGAAATAGCCGGCCACGGTGTCCGCCATCCGCTGCATCGGGGCTTTCGAGCGCTGAGCCCGCGCGACCATCTGCACGATTTGCGAGAGCACTGTCTCGGCGCCGACCTTCTGCGCCGCCATCACAAGGCTGCCGTGGGTATTCAGCGTGGCACCGATGAGTGCATCCCCAGCTTTCTTCATCACTGGCACGGGCTCGCCTGTCAGCATGGATTCATCGATAGCACTTTCGCCTTCCAGGACCACCCCGTCGACCGGCACCTTCTCGCCAGGGCGAACGCGCAGGTGGTCGCCCGTATGCACGTGGGTGAGCGGAATATCTTCCTCCTGACCATCGGCCCCGATGCGACGGGCCGTCTTGGGGGCAAGACCCAGGAGCGACTTGATGGCGGCGGAGGTTTGTGAGCGCGCCTTGAGCTCGAGCATTTGGCCGAGCAACGTTAATGAGATGATGACTGCAGCCGCTTCGAAGTAGACACCGATGCGGCCATCCTGCATGAAAGTCGTCGGGAAAACCTGCGGGAACACTGTGGCCGCAACGCTGTATAGGTACGCCGCAGCCGTTCCCAAACCTATCAGGGTCCACATATTCGGGCTGCGATTACGAATCGATGCGACCCCACGCACGAAAAACGGCCAGCCAGCCCATAGTGTCACGGGAGTGGCCAGAATCAACTCCACCCAATTCTGTGTGGCACCATGCAGCAATTGGAGTTGGTGGGCAGTCATGGCCAACACGGTCACGATGACCGTCAGGGGCAAGGTCCACCAGAAGCGGCGGGAGAAGTCCTTGAGTTCCGGGTTCTCGTCTTCCTCAAGCTCCGGTATTACCGGCTCTAGGGCCATGCCACAGATTGGGCAACTGCCCGGCCCACGCTGGCGGATTTGGGGATGCATCGGGCAAGTGTATTCGGCGTCCGCCGCGTTGCTTGGCTGCGGGGCAGCCGAGTGGAGATGGCCCGCGTGTTCTTGGTCCTGGGGAGGGCTAAGATAATGCACAGGCGCTGCGCGGAATTTCGTCAGGCACTTTTCACTGCAGAAGCGGTATGTCCTTCCCTCGTATAGCTCGAAGTAGCGACTATCCGGTGGCACCGTCATACCGCATACCAAATCGCGCTGACTACCATCCGGTTGCTCATACGGGTGCGAGTGGTCATGGTCATGGTCATGCTGGCACGATTCGGTGTGCATGAAGTAGTTCCCTTTGTTGTCCGGTTTGGACGAGTTTTCACCCTTCTGGTGAGAATACCCGCCATGGTTGTGCCCGAAGAGTTGCGTCAGCGGACAGAGCAACAAAATTAAATAACTGTAGTGCCTGTGACAGGTGGCCATAGTGCACGAGCCACATAAAACAGGCCAAATATGGCCAGCATGATCAGTGCAATACCGCCTTTAGTCCGCCAAAAAGGTATTGCCAGATCTGTACCACGGCGATGGGCTCCATCATGATCAACTCCCAAGCTGGGTGGGAAATATCGGCCGCTGCCGTATTGTCCAGCCTAGACAACATCTCCTTGAACAGCTGTGACGCCAATCAATGCTCCTGTAAGCGTGTCGATTATTGTTGTGGTGTAGCGTCATGGCATAGATCATTTCTGGAGGTTGCTGATCCTGCTGCTGCACCAGTGGTTGCCCTTCGACAATGCGCTGGCTGCCTTGTACCCCGGCGAGGGAGTGCCCAAGCCGCTGGAGGAGTACGACGCCGGCTCCCGGTGGGGAACGCCGTCCATGCTTTCCTGCCTGGACGGCCTATACTTGCTCGACCCCTTCTACCAGGCCTGTCAGGAAGGCCTGCCCAGTGGGCTGTAACGCCTGGAGGAGATCGCTTCTGACCAGTTCCGTCAAAGCGAGTACTTCCTCAGTTACTTCCACGCCAACGCATTGGAAGACGAGGTGCAGTTCGTTCTCCAGTTGCCGGCCAAGGTAGCCTTATGCGATCTAACAGCTCAAGCCCCAGACCTGATACATGCGGTGCGGTACAGCGCTGATCGGGTCACTCTTCGCTGTTCCCCTTCCAGCTTTGCCTTTGCCCACAGCAGACGTCGGAGATGAAACTGCTCGGCGGACTCACAAACCTGCTCCAGTGCTCTCGCACAAGGCTTTGATCTGGCCATCTTTGCTTGAATGGCTGACCCGTGGCAGGGCGTTGGCCGTGTTTTCTTCGTGCGTGTTGAGCCCAAGGCGAGCGCGATCCACCATCCACAGGCCGCTACTGCCGCGCGCCAATTCTATGCCGGCACTACTCGTCAAAAAATAGGTGAGTGCTTACCCGGCAGGCAATGGGCTACTATCGAGCCCTATATCTATCCGAAAGGGTTAGCTCCGTTGCCAGGGAATTGCATGCAGGCCATCGATATTGAAAACGCGATCGTTCTTCCTTGGGGGCTTGGCTCAAGATCGCCCCATGACCTGTTTTCTGTGTGCGCAGAAATCATTAACTGCCCTGGTGACATCGTTTTAGACGCTAGCAACCTCTCGTATATCGATCCGTTAGGGATGGCCACGCTGCGAGCGTTGTTTGAAAACCAGTTGGTCCAGAAGCGAGTTTCGATGCAGTTTTTGAGCAGAGACCTGACCTCCTACCTGGCCAGGATGGATTTTTTCAAGGACATTGATGTAGAGGGTGTAGATCTATCGGGGGTAGGACGTCGAAACGACCGAAGCACCTCGTTGGTGGAAATCACCAAAATCAGCGAACACCATCAAGCAGAGGCTGCAGCCTCTCGCCTCGCTAGAGCTATTACGGGAAGGTTGACTCAATCGGACCCGGATGCCCCAGTCGACGAGCACACGGGACGGAATGAGTTTGACTCCTACCGGGGCCCTCTGGAGTATTCGCTCAAGGAGCTATTGGAAAACTCGCTTACTCACGCCCGCAGAGAGGGACGTGGTGACGCCGCCGTTTGGCTGACCTGTCAGTTTTATCCAAAATTGAACCTTGTACGCATGGCCATCGTCGATAATGGGTGTGGGTTTCTCGCGACACTGAGGAATCACCCTGAGCTTCATGACCGCACGCATTTGCACGCGATCGAGGCGGCACTCAAACCGCGAGTGAGCTGCAACCGGGGTGCGATGGCCCAGATCCTGGGTAGCGAGAACCAAGGTATCGGGTTAACAACTACCGCAAAAATTGCAGACGCGGCGGGCGGTGGTTTGATCATCGTGAGCGGCAATGGCATACATGACACAAAGCGTCGGCAGTCTCAGGAGCTGCATGATGCGCTGTGGAATGGTGTATCGATCGCGTTTAGCTGTACCCGTGAGCTGCTGCCCACCATTTCGATCAGTGACTTGCTGCCGAAGGACGATGCAGGACAGGTTGACGACGATCTCGACCTAGATCTGAATTTCCGCTAGCTCTGGCTTTTTGATAGCTCGAGGGCTAGAGTCGATCATGCAAGGAGCGGTAAATGGGAGATTCAGCGTCAACTGAAACTCTCGGGCTGCAAAAAAGGATTATGCAATACAAGGGGTTACGACATGCAAACTCAAATTCGATTAAGTAGGGATAGTTCTATCCGAACGTACGGAATGCGAGCTTCAGCGATCCCCTACCGTACCGAAATCGAACGCTCGCTCAGCAGTGGTGAGAGCGTTGTCATAGATTTCGCTGGGAACGATGTCACTCAGTCCTTCGTCGACGAGTTGATCGGGGCGCTGATTCTGAAGGAGGGTCGCCAGGTGGTATCGCGCCTTGCCTTTGAAAACTGCACCAACGATGTCAAAGGAATCATTAAATTTGTGGTCCATGATCGAGTTCGACAGCTGCAAAAAATGCCCGCGTGACGGATCCGCATTGAATTTAAGGCCCTCAATATTGAGGGCCTTTTCATTGGTGCCAGGCAAAAGATAGCCGTCTTGAGTGGCCCCCATAGCTCGCCCTGAAAAGCGAATGTCAGGGGACACACCGCAGAAAAGCGTTCTGTAGCGGAGGAATACGTGGAAAACGGAGCTTAGGTTTCCTCATTGAGATGTGTAGAAATCCATCGCGACTCACCTATGCAAAGGCTGCGAAAAGCCTGAATCTACTGGGGTATCGTGGCGTGAGATATGTGCAAAAAAATGTGCACAGCATCTGCGGATTGGAGAGCTGGCTTGGCTCCTTAAGTAAAACCATCAAGCTGCAACGGACCTGCAACTCCTGCGGCTTGAAGCAAAGCGGGTAATACCACCCCTGAGCCCTACGAGGTGGTGTTCCGGTTTTTGACCAAACGAGAGCACGCCAGGCGCGCAAATGAGCTGCACGACCAGCTGAATGAAGTGCTCGGGGTGGCCAGAAATCTCAACGATGGGCTGTACTTCGGTGGAGCAGACGTCACGGTGCTACAAGACTTTACCATGCTCGATGCGGAAGACTTCGTGCGGTACAACCTTCACGACTGGCTCAGTGTTGGGGATACCGATGAAGATGAAGAAGGTGCCGATGATGCTGACTGAGCTGCTATCGGCCTCCCCTTTAGGATCTGGGTTTGACCTTAGCTGACCGGCTGCTCTACAAACCAATTGATTTTCTCCGGAGCCGGTGTCACTGTCGCTCCAAGAATAGCCCCCACGCCTCGGGCAGGTCCCAGACCTGTACTGCGCATCAGGGGGTTAGTTGTTTCTAGGGCCCGCCCAGGTCGATCAGGCATGCTTTGGGCTGGCCTCAAACCAGTGGGTGACCACCAAAAGGGTCAGTTAGGCCTACTGCTGCCTATCCTCGCTCGTTACCATCCAGAAACCCTCTATTGATACGGTTTCAGCAAAGATGGATGTCTATAAGCTCCGCATCGAAGACACAGAAAGCAAGATCATCGACAAGGAAGGTTTCGAGGCCGAGACCTTCCGCAGAGATCCGTGGTACCAGCCTGGAAGTGCGGGCAAGCTAGCTCAGTTTGCTGTATGCCCGGCATGCGACAACCCTGTCCAGCTGGTTGGGCTGTATGAGCTACCGCCTAACGTGAAGAACCCATTCGGGAAACATGCTACTAAGAGCATTCGCGGCATCGCTCCATTTGATAGTGAGGCCCGTAACGATTGCCCGTACTTCAAGCCTCGCCAGCATAAGAAAACAGAACGAAAAACCAGGTTTGACGGCGTCCCGCGGAAGATTCTCAAGCTATTGATCGAACAGTTCGATCGCGTGGTTTACATCCTGGAGAAAGAGACCCAACTGGTCCTTTCCGAGAACGCGTTGAGAGGCATGCTGCAGCGTTACAAGGGAGAGCGTGGCTACCTCTATACCGGCGCGACGCTTCGCAATGTGCCATGGATCTTTGCTTACATGTCGGACGCCACCCGCCTGTTTGGCCAGAAGGTCAGTGGAAATGCTGAGCTGGTGAAAGCTATTGCCGCTGAGGTGCCGGGGGCGGAAATCAGCAGCACTGGTCGGCTGGAATCGAAGAAGGTGCCTGGTTCGAAGGCGGCATATTTTGATCTCAAAATGAGTTTCATCCGCCATCGAATCGTCAAAGACAGTGAAGCGTCTGGCTTGGTTGAAAGCATGGAGTTTGTAGTGTCACAGCCTCGCGGAGGTGAGCTTGAGCACATTCACAAGGAAGTCATCAAATTCGATTCGGCTTGGTTCGAATCTCTTATCCGGATGCCGGTTGATCATCCTTATCGCAGAATGGATAGAGTGAAGATGGCCCGGGAGGAACTGGGCGATCTGCTGGAGCTGACTCAGGCCTGAGGAGGCCTGCTGTAAACCACTTTTTTTCACTGTAAACCACAGTGGTTTACAGTGAAAAAAGTGGTTTACAACGTAGCTATGACACGCGCCCTGGCCACTCCCCAGGCCAGCGCGCTCCTCATTGGTTCGTTCAGCCGGACGTCGAACACCTGTGCTGCTCGGGGCCTTGCCACGCCGCGGTGTCCTATAATTCATCTTCAGCTGAGTGGAGCAAAATGTTGTGAAGCGCACATTCATTGGAATGGTCGAGGCTGGTGAGCCACTGATGAGGCAAGCGCTTGAAGCTATCCGACAGGCCCACGAAGCGGAGGCTGCTGGATTGCCAGACCTTGAGGTACAGCGTCTTCACCTATTGGCAGATTCGCTCTATCAGGCGGTCATTGATTTTCAGCTCCTCAAAGCAGGTAAACCACCGTCGACTATCCAGTGAGGACCTGCCGCTACATGACGAAAAAGATACCAGCTCTTCTCCCCGACCACCCCATGTATACCGACGCAGTGGATGCGATGAAGCAATACCACGAGGCGCAGGCTTCTGGCTCATCTGCCGAAGAGGTTGAGCGCCTGCGTCAAATCGCAGAATCACAATTTCGGGCTGTCAGCGAGTATCAGCTCAACGCTCTGGGATATCAGTCTCGTCGTCCGCACTGAAGGGATAACCGATCCGGAGGTAGCTTCAGAATCCATCAAGCCAAGCGGAAGACTCACGACGCGGTCCGATTGATCAGCGAGACGGTCGGGAGGGTTTGCACACAGCCCCAAAAAAAAAGCAGCTCCCGAGAGCTGCTTTTTTCTTACTCCCCCTTTTTGTGCTTGTGGGGTTTCAGGTCCGGATGGTCCTTCTGCTTTTCAGGGGTGACTCGCTGCCTTTTGTCCGGAGTGCCATCTTCATTGGTGCGCTTTGGGCCTGGCTTGATGCTCATGCAAAACTTCCTTTTCCGCTTGGGTTGTTGAATGCAGCTATGTAATTAGTCCAGCTTCTCTCAGCTGTCAAAGCAGGCTGGTGCAGAACCGCCTGGCCGATGATCCGGTCCACATCGAACATTCAGAGGCCAGAATAAGAGCCTCCGACAAAGGGCTTACAAGGGGCAGTGAAATCCAGCGCTGAGCGATACGAAGACGTCTGGACGTTCATCATGCCGAGCACGGTGTGGAACAGGTTGTCGTGGCTCAGCGGTGACGTGGTTTGAGCTTTCAAACAACCCACGTTGACCTTTTCGCTCTTCGCGAGCGAGTCAGACATCCAAAGTACCAACGGCACCTTTGTTTGCTCGTCAGGAGCCATCGCGTAAGGCAGCCCGTGTAGATAGAGCCCACCCTCCCCCAGCGATTCGCCGTGGTCCGAAACGTACATCAGCGCAGTGTCGAACTTGGTGTTGGCCGCCAGGATATCGATGAGATTTGCAGTCACATAATCGGTGTAGAGGATTGAGTTGTCGTAGGCATTGACCACCTCCTCCTGCTTACATTTGTCGAGCTCGTTGGTCTCGCACACCGGTGCGAATTTCTTGAATTGCGAGGGGTAGCGCTTGTAGTAGGCCGGGCCGTGACTGCCTTTGTAGTGGAGCACCAGGACAGCATCGCCTTCCTGGCGCTTGATGAAGTCTTGCATCTCCGTGAGCAGCACCCCGTCCTTACACTCCTCGCTGGTGCACAGTTGGGAATCCGCGTGAGAGGCAGCCTTGTGGTTGGGAACCCTGTCGCAGACCCCTTTGCACCCCGAGTTGTTGTCAGTCCACATGACACTGATGCCAGCGCGTTGAAGCACGTCGAGCAGCCCTTCTCGGCTCTTGGCCAAGCCATCTTTGTACTGGGCCTTACCCACGTCCAGGAACATGCATGGCAGCGAGACCGCGGTAGCGGTACCGCAGGAGCTCACGTTCGTGAAGCTAATGACATTTCGCTTTTCTAGTTCCGGATTCGTTTCACGGGAGTAGCCGTTGAGGGAGAAGTTGGCGGAGCGAGCGGTCTCTCCTACTGCCAGTACCAGCAGCCTGGGTTTACGAGCCGCACCCTGTCGATTAACTACCGCATCAGTACCAATGGCCGTCAGCGTTTTAGGTGAGGCCAGCTGACGCTTCAGGTACCCATGGCCAGCCGCAAACAAGTTGGTAGGTACCAGAATCAGCCGGATCTCCCGATTGTTGCGCAGCAAGGAGGCATACGACTGGTACTGACTCAACGCGATGCCAGATAAGGTCAACAGAGCGAGCGACAGAGCAATGAACCTGCTGACCAAAGCTTTGGCCCAAGGCTTGCGCCGGAGGGGAACCCGGGCAATCAGGTAGACGGGCAACACCCCAACCATTGCGACCCAAAGACCGAGCTTCCAATTCAGCAGCTCGGTTGCCTCAGCGACGTCGGTCTCCACAACGTTGGTGAACATTGTGTAATCGATCACGATGCCGTAGGCATTCATGAAGTAACTCGCAAAAGACGCGCTGATCAGTACCAGGCACAGTATGGGTTTGGCCAGCCGCCCCCATGACAGCAAGCTCAGAACGGTAAACACCCATGCGAATACTATGACTGGGAGGCTAGCCGCTAGCTGCCAGTTCACTTCATCGGTTTTGAATACCAGCTTCCAGAGCACGTTCCAGAGCTCAGCGTTCGCGAATAGCAGTAACCAAAAAGTCACCAGGCCGATTAGCAAATTAGTACTGATGCCTTTCTGCCGCGCATTGCGAATAGCAAAGATCCATTTGCTTAACAGGGTGTGAACAATGGATTTGGAAGGTGTCATTATCAAACTCTGGAAGCTGCTTATCCATGGCGGTAGCTATGGAGTTAGCGGGAGCTACAAGGCAAACCGTCGACAGATGCTGAGCGATTGCGCAATGTGCGGAGCGTCAGAGGCCTTAGGCCCCTAGGCGTTGGGGACGCTTAGTATGTGTGAGGCATAGGGATAAAAAGAGAAATGAATCTCGCTGAGCGCATTATTTCCGGGACCTGATAACGACACGATGACCTCGGGATTACAATGCTGACAGAAATCCAATTACTGCTGTTTTGATTGTCATTGGTCACGCTATGATCAAAATTAGGGGGATACTACCCACCAAAAGCAATGCTCCGCTCAGCTAGATAAATTTAATTTCACAAACAAAACGGTTTCGTTTTGTCGTAGGCTAATTTTGAACTTTCAATTCAACTTACAAGTCTTTCTCGCGAGCAGAATATTATTTTCAACTTTTGCTCGTTAATATGTCACCCATCAATGAGGGGCGAATACCATGAGCTTTTTCAAAAACATCCTGGGCGGGCACCATGGCCGTGGAAACCACGGTGGAGGCAAGCACCACAGCGGGGGACATGGGGCCGAGCAATATGATCGCCATGGCCGGCAGCAGGGCTGCGACGGCGGTAATCAGGTGTATGACGGCGGGCGCCCTCCCACTCCTGCCCCCATCAAAGATCTGCAGGGCTGCAGGCAGTGCCGGACGGCCAACGATCCGTCAGCACGCTTTTGTCTAAACTGCGGAACACCGCTATCGAGTGGTTGCACCGCCTGCGGCTCGCTGCTGAGTGCAGGAGCAAGATTTTGCAGTCACTGTGGCCAAGCGACGCTCTAAGGCTAGGTAGACAGGAAGGCCAACGAGACCACAACCCTGCGCAAGGAGAAATACGTGGGTTCAAATCATGACCATGGCAGCGCTGCAGTACGCGAGGGGCATCAGAAGAAGCTAATCATGGCGCTCGGCTTGACTGGCAGCTTCATGATTGCAGAAGTGATCGGTGCGTGGATTACCGGCAGCCTGGCGCTGCTGTCGGACGCATCTCACATGTTCACAGATTCTGCCGCCTTGGCGATCTCACTGATTGCACTTCAGATAGCCAAGCGGCCGGCGGATCAGAAAAGAACCTTCGGCTATGCGCGCCTGGAAATTCTGGCTTCGACGTTCAACGCCGTGCTGCTCTTCCTGGTGGCGATGTACATCTTGTATGAGGCCTACCAGCGCTTCTTCATGCCGGCGGAGATCGCTACCGGAGCGATGATGTGGATCGCAATCGCCGGCCTGATCATCAACCTAATTTCGATGCGCCTTCTGGCATCTGCGAGCAACGAAAGCCTCAACGTCAAAGGAGCCTACCTCGAAGTTTGGAGCGACATGCTCGGCTCGCTTGGCGTAATCATCGCGGCACTTATCATCCGCTTCACCGGCTGGACCTGGGTCGACACGATTGTCGCTGTGGCGATCGGCCTTTGGGTTCTGCCGCGGACGTGGCAGTTGCTTCGCGAAAGCCTGGGGATCCTCATGGAGGGTGTCCCGAGGGGGCTCGACGTTACGGCAATCGAGGCCACCATCCTCGGAGTAGATGGCGTGACGGACGTTCATGACTTGCACGTGTGGGCTGTCAGCAGTGGCAGTAACGTGATGACGTCGCACGTAGTGGTTCGGGATTCTGCAGATGGGGATGCTGTGTTGGCGGCCGTCGTGGATGCTGTCAGCGATGCATTCGAAATCCATCACTGCACCATCCAGATCGAGCGGGCAGCTTTCCACGAGAGCGTTCCCTCACCCTCGCACTGACCGATCGGTAAACACCATGCAAACACATCACCCTCCTGGCTGAGGGTGATGTTGCAAAAAAAATGCGGTGAGGGATGCCGTAAACGGCAGGAGCGCTTCAAGGGGGTTGGTGAATGGCTTCGCCTGCCCTCGTCAACAACCTCCAGAAGGCTCAGCGATGGCCTGGATCATCACGAAGTACCTACTCACTGCCGGTATAGTGATTCTCGTGTCAGAGCTGGCGAAACGCAGCGACAAGCTGGGCGGCTTGGTCGCCGCCCTACCCTTGGTCACGGTCGTGACGTTGGTCTGGCTCTATTTAGAGAACCAGAGCATGGAGAAGATCTCCAACCATGCTTGGTACACGTTCTGGTACGTGCTTCCGACCCTACCGATGTTTATTGCTTTTCCATTGCTGCTACCTAAGCTCGGCTTTTGGCCGACACTGATCAGCAGCATCCTCATCACAATGGCCAGCTTCGGAGGCTTCGCCATACTGCTGCGCCGGTTCGGCATTGAGCTTCTATGATCCGGTGGCCGCAGGGATCATCTTGATGAGTCTTAACGGCTATTAACACACTCGCCCTTCACCAGGTAGCGAACCATGTGCAGTTCGCCTTTCGAGTCTTCGTAGGTCATCATGCTTCTTACATTACCGCAGTACCGCACACTGGGTGATACATACACCAACTTACCAACGTCCAGGTCCATGCCATAGGCGTAGTCTTCTAGTTGAGGCATGGGCTTTTTTACGCGTTGAGCATAATCCGCTGTAGCCTCTCTAGCAGTACGCTCGATGCGTTTATTGATCTCCATACCGCTTTGGGCATTGGCTGTTAGTGATGTAAAGAGCAAAAACACGGCGATCGCTGATACAGTAGTGTTCATAAGAAGTCCCTTAATAAAAAAGCGCCCGTAGGGGGGCGCTAAAATTCACCTACCAAAGGAGCGTATGGTTTACAGGTGAATGCACTGGCGCGAACAACTGCTCGGTGCTCTTGCCAAGCTGCTTTGAAATGAGACAATTTCCAAAGCAGCGATGCCTCTTCCGCTGCCCTTAAACTAGCAAAGGAGGCTAACACCAAGATGATCGGGCAATTACAATTTGGACATGTAATAGATTGTAAGATAATTATTCGAGAGAATATCGAGCCGCCACGTGAACTAATTTGCAGAAAGGCGCTGCGGTTTGCGGCCGTGCATGGGGTCTGCCTGCGTGGCGCCCTCGATCCAAGGCCAGTACCAGTCCTTGCAAGCTAACGACCGAAATGCTGCCTGTCCTGGCCGATTCCACCTGCCAGGCGAATCTGTCATACACCGCCGCAGGCCCCAGAATCCGCTATGCTTAGGGGTGGAGCCTGCATGACTGTCAGAAATCTTGCGGCTACATTACAAATTTGTAGGATTTCGCCGCGGCCAGCTTCTTCGCGTTAAGATTCAAGCGTCCTCAGGTGACCCGGCGTATGGACAGAGGTAGCGACTACCACATGCCATACCCTCAGCCAAACTTTCGAACAGCCTGCAACCATAATCTTGGCGGATTAGGCCAACTCCTTCCTCACACCTTGAGATAAGTTATGCGCGTTCTAGTTGTGGAAGACGAAATTAAAACTGCCGAATATCTTCAGCAGGGCCTATCCGAAAGCGGGTATGTCGTAGATATCGTGCACAACGGTGTAGATGCTCTGCACTTGTTCAACACTAATGTCTATTCGTTGGTCCTCCTGGACGTGAACCTCCCGGGTATCGACGGCTGGGACCTGCTGGAAACCATCCGTAAGACCAGCCGGGTCCGCATCATCATGCTGACCGCCCGCGGACGCATCAATGACAAGCTCAAGGGCTTGGACGGCGGCGCGGATGACTACCTTGTGAAGCCATTCGAATTCCCTGAGCTGCTTGCTCGCATCCGTTCGCTGCAACGCCGTGGTGATGAGTTAGTCGAGAAGAGCTCGCTGAAAATTGCCGATCTGGAACTCGACTCCGTCCGCCATCGCGTCTTCCGCGGTGGCACACGCATCGATCTCACCACCAAGGAATTTGCGCTTCTGCACCTGCTCATGAGCCGAACGGGCGAAGCGCTGACTCGCTCTCAGATCATCTCGTTGGTCTGGGATATGAATTTCGATTGCGACACCAATGTCATCGATGTAGCCATCCGGCGCTTGCGCTCGAAGATCGATGACCCGTTTGAAACCAAGCTCATTCACACGCTTCGTGGCGTTGGGTACGTTTTTGAGGAACGCGCATGAGGCCATTCAGCCTGGCTGCAAAGCTGGGGTTAAAAGTTGGGTTGATGAGCGCAGCGTTGCTGCTTCTGTTCGCCACCTTTGGCTATCTGATGGTAGGCAAGGCTCTGGAAAGAAATGCCAGAGCAGACCTGGAAGTAAAGATGGCGGGGATGGCTCACAACCTGTCCACCATCCCGGACATCTCCGGCGTCAACGCGGATGCGCATCAGCTTGTCGATTTGGTCATGGGCCACAACAACCTGTATGTGAGCATATTCGATACCTCACAGAATCAGACTCCCCTGCTCTCGATTGGCTCGAAACAGGTCAATCTGGAGGTGCACAAGTTTCAGCCGGCGGCCCAGCCCAAAGAGCACGAATGGCGTGATACGCAGGACCGTCCTCTGCTGAGTGCTTCTCGAATCATGCGTTTGGGCGATGGAACAGAGGTCAGCGTCTATATGACCATGGACCAGTCATCCAGTGAGGCGCTGCTCGATGCGTTGCTGACCTGGGCCTTGATGATGTCCCCCGTCATCCTCGCACTGATCTTGGCCATTGGCTGGTGGACTGTGCGCAGAGGCCTGCTACCACTGACCAAGTTCCTCAAGATCGCCTCGAAAATCTCAACCGAGAGCCTCGACCATCGCCTTCCAACTGATGGGATGCCGGCAGAACTCAAAATGCTCGCCGACGGCATCAACATCATGCTGGCTCGCCTGGATGATGGGGTTCAGCAGCTCTCGCAGTTTTCTGACGACCTTGCTCACGAACTTCGAGCACCGCTTTCCAACCTGATGGGCAAGGCCCAGGTTGCCTTGACCAGAGAACGATCGCTTTCCGAGTACCGGGAGGTTCTGGAGTCGTGCACAGAAGAGCTGGACCGCATGAGCCGCATGGTTTCCGACATGCTGTTCTTGGCCCAGGTCAGTCATCCAGCATCAATGGTGGAGTTCGAATCCGTCTCCTTGGTCGACGAGGTTCAGCGAGTGTGCGAGCTCTTCAGCATTTCAGCAGAAGAAGGCGAGATTCAGCTGCAGATCTCCGGCAGTGATGACGTGGTGCGCGGGAATCGCCTGATGGTTCAACGTGCCGTCTCGAATCTGGTCTCGAACGCGATCCGTTACTGCCCTCGCGGCCGCACGGTCTACGTTAAGGTGCAGCATAGTGCGAGCGGTACGACGTTGAGTGTCGGCAACCCCGGCCGTGGTATTGCCAAGGAACACCACGCGCACTTGTTTGAGCGGTTCTACCGTGTGGACAAGAGCCGAGCACGGAGCGAAGGCGGTACCGGTCTTGGCTTGGCCATTGTGCAGTCGATCATGAGTCTGCACCAGGGATCGGCGAGCGTGGAGGTGACCGAAGAAAACTTCACCTGGTTCCACCTTCACTTTCCGGAAGCCCAGCAAATGCAGCCGGCAATGACCGCCGCTTAAATTGCGCAGACACGATTAGGCCCGTCAATCGACGGGCCTTTTGTTTGCCTCAATGCATCAGTGCCGAAGGACCACAGGGTCCATGGGCGACCGCAGAATCACCGACTTAATAATCTTCTGTTCGTCAGGATTGGCGTTTTTCCACAGGTGTGAGAAGTACTGAGCATTCACTTTCTCTTGAGCACTTACGCTGCCGGCGGCATCGATCAGGCGCATGGTCGAGTAGACACAGATCAGCGCCAGAATGAAGAACGCCGTGGCGACCACCATCACATAACGCTTGGCCAGCACCGGTGCCCGCTTGAGCTCCTGGATAGAGGCGTCCGCCGCCTTTGTCGCTGCTGTAAGCTCCGAGATCAGTGGCTGGATGGCGGTGTCGACTCCGCGGCATGCAGCTGAATACGCTGATGCAGCGGCGCGCAAGGCAACCTCCTCCGCGTTCGACCAAGCCTTCTCCGCCTTTCGCACCTCCTCCTGAATCTGCCGGCCGACAGCGTCCACCTGCTCCACCAGTTCGTTCGACCTCTCCAGAACAGCGCTGGAGGTGCGCGTCTGCGAGGTCAGCTCATCGAGCTGGACAGTGAGTTTTTCAGTGCAGCGGCGAAAGTCACCGATAGCAACTGCCCAGGGCTCTATGTCATTCATGGCTATCTCCTAGGGCGGCCAACAACGCCGCGCTGAATTAACGCGCTAGATATCAAAATTGTAATTTAAGAGAAAATTCGAAGTCGCCCTCGACAGTGCCGAGATAGACATGATCCTTCCAGATTTGAAGATTTAACGCATCCTATCTGCAGCCAAAATTACGGAATTGTAATTATTGACTCACCTTGTCGTTAGCTTCGCGTTCCTAAACTACAAACCAACAAAGGCCGCTAATCAGGTTGGCCTAGTATGAACCGAGGTTCACAATGAAATTTGTCAAATCTATCGCTATTGGCAGCCTGCTGCTGGGTCTCATGGGTACCGCTTACGCTGAAGGCGGCTTCGAGCGAACGAAACAGTTCAACGAGAACTTCCGAACCGAACAGGCTCGCCTATGGAGCGATGACTCTTCGGACCAGAACAAACAACAAGTCGCTCAAGAGCAAAAGAAAGAAAGCAAGGATGGTAAGGAACAAGCCGACAATTAATCGGCGGTTAAATAGGACTTCAAATGACGAAAGAAATCGACAAAAAAGCCAGGGTAAAACCTGGCTTTTTTGTGCTTGGAATTTAGCCTTCGTTCTTGCGAGGCGTTTCCGCATTGCTTTCTCCGGCCAGACCCTCGGCACCTTGTGCGGGGCGTTTCCAATGGCACAGCAGGAGCTGGCTGGCGTTCGCTTCGGTGATCGATGTGCAAGCTAGATCAGCGGGCAGACCATCCTTGCTGTCTCGCAAGCGCCTGGACAGATAGAACGAGCCATCCCGCGGCCACTTGGCAGGATCCTTGATGTTCTCGGACTTCCCGCTGCTGTAAAACTCCGACGAGTATGAGCGGCGGCCAGGATAGATCAGGGGAGCGGAATGAGCAGACTGCACATTGAGCCAGGCTTGAACCACATCCCGCTGATTCTGAGGGCGCTCCTCTAGTACCCCGGCGTAGATGATGCCCGCACCGATGATTGGCAACACCAATGCGCTCGCAGCGGCAGCCCAGGTGGTCTTCGGGCCAACTTCGCTGACCCGTGCAGACAGCAGCAATGCCCACGCTGGCAGCGCGGGTAGCAGGTAGGTCCACAGAATGTTGCCTGCAAATGTGAAGAAGACCGGTGTCGCCAAGGCCCACAGCCAGAGGTAGGCTTTGAAGCGCTGCATCGATCCACGCTTGCGGATCAACAGTGGTAGAAACAAGGCCCATGGCAGTAGCGACAATCCGAGCTGGATCCAGATGCTGCCGTACGGCTTTGCATGAGCACTACCATAGAGGTCCCCTGCCCAGTTACTGACGACGTAGCGGCTCCAGTGCTCACCAACGAAGAAGTACTCCATGAAGCCGGGCGTTTTCATCTCGGCCGCGACATACCATGGCACGGATATACCGAACATGAGTACAAGGCCGCTAATCCAGGGAAGCCTCAGTACCCGTCCCCATTCCTTGTAGATAACGAACCAGGCGAATGCCGGCGCCCCCATAAGCACCAGGGTCAGCGGCCCTTTGGCAAGCAAGCCCAGCCCGAGACCTGCGAACATCAGGTAGGCATCCGCCTTGCTGGCGCACTTCATCCAACGCCAGAAACCGTAGCTGGCCAGCAGAATCGAGAACGACAAAACAGGGTCAGTCAGCACAACACCGCTGGAGACCAGGCCAAGTGTGGTGCTGGAAAAAATAATGGCAGCCCAGATGCCGGCGTTACGAGAAATCTGCTGCGTGCCGAGTTTGATGATGATGAAACAGCTTGCCAGGTGGAGTAGCCACGCTGGGAAGCGCGCAGCGAACTCGTTAACGCCGAAGACCGTCATGCTCGCGGCCTGGGTCCAGAAGGACAACGGAGGCTTGCCCCAGAACGGTACCCCGTAGTCGAACATGGGCGTGATCCAGTCATTCAACTCGACCATCTTGCGAGCCATTTCAGCGTAACGGGCCTCAGATGTGTCCATCAGCGGGTAGATGCCCAGCCCCACCAAACGCAATAGCAAAATCGAACCCAGGACCCACCACAGCGTCCTCTCGTTCTTCAGGTTCAGCATTTCTTACCCTCGATCGAAGCCATCGAAGGGTGGAGTGACACGGGATCTGCCTTGTTGCTGTGCTTCAGGAAATAGAGAGGCCGGCGCTTCACTTCCGCGAGTGTCACGCCCAGGTACTCCCCCACCATGGCGACACCGACGCACATGAATGAAGCCATTCCGACGATCAGGTGATGGATGTCGAAACTGCCTGCCACAAGCGACGCAAGCATGTAGCAGATGCTGGAGACGAAAAGACCGAAACTGATGAGGCTGAAAATGCGCAGTGGTTTGCGAGAGAAGCTGACGATGCTCTCGATGGCCAGATTGAACAGGCCAGCTGCATTCCATTTGGTGCTCCCGGCATGGCGAACAGTGCGATTGTAGGGCAGTTCGATGGTACGAAAGCCTACCCAGCCGATCATGCCTTTGAGAATCCTGGAGCGTTCATCCAGGGCCCGCAGGGCTGCCAGCGGCGCAGGCCCAATCAATCGGAAATCGCTGACATCGGCCGGCATGTCCACCTTCTCCACCAGGCGCTGCATGACCCAGTAGTAAGCCCGGGCACTCATGCGCTTGAACCACGAATCACCGATTCTCAGGTTGCGCTGCATGTTCACCACGTCGTAGCCGCGTTGCCAGTAGTCCACCATGGCCGCGATGAGCTCTGGTGGATCCTGCAGGTCGACATCAATGAAGATCAGCGCACTGCCACGGGCATGGTCTATCCCGGCGCTCAGTGCAGCCTCTTTGCCGAAGTTGCGACTCAGGGACAGGCAACGTACAGATGACCCATCCTGATAGTGGCGAAGAATGTCGGCCGTCCGGTCATTACTGCCGTCGTCGACATAGAGGATTTCGCAGGAGACGGGTAAGCGCTTCACCACGCGGGTGATTCGCTGGTGGAACTCGGGGATGGTTTCCTCTTCCTGGAAGCAAGGGACCACGATGGTTAACAAGGGATCAGGGCGCTCGGGAAAGCGATGTAATGTCTGCATGATTGAATGTCCAAAAACGATGTGCAATGAATCCAAGTGCAGTGAGGCTTAAGGTCACTACGACTTGGGAGATGAGCGGTGACAGATTCGACTTGATGAGGAACCACATACCCACGCCATTGCCGAAGTTTGTGGTTAACGCGACCAGTGCAAACCTGACAGGCTGAAACTTACGAGAGCCATCTGCCACAAAACAGAGCGCCCTATTTCCAATGAAGCTCGCGATTGCGCCAACCATGCCGCCACAGATACTGGCCAGTAACGGAGTAACGAATTCTGTCGTAACCAGCAATAGGAACACCGCATAATGGACTCCCGTTGCTATGAAGCCGATCCCCAGATAACGAATCAGTAAGGTAGTAAGAGGTGGGGTTTGATTTTCCATGCCCAAAGCCTATGGAGGCAAAGGTGAAAAAATAGTGAACTAAATGTAAATGCGTAATTAGCCGAATCTATATATGGTAAGTAACAAGTCGGCGCACTAGGCTAGCACGCTACAATATCAGAGGGATTGCCTGAAAATTACGCTTTCGAAATAAAAGCCTTCCGATAACGCATGCATGACCCGTGGATTACAATGTTGACAAGATAAGGAAACACCGGGTGGCATTGAGATAGATTCCCCGAATTAAGGGGGACCTAATGGTTACACAAAATGAAACATATACAAGCAGCGTTGTTCCTTACAGCCCTGACATATTGGATGATTTGCCAATTGATGATCAGCTGGCCGTAGAGTTTTTCGCAACAGCACGTTGTGCCAGTTTCAAACAGGCTGCCCGAGGGCTCAATGTGCCAGTGGTAGGCCTGCGGAAACGCTTGGAGAAACTGGAAGAGCACATTGGTGCTCCCGTGTTTGTCTACAAACACAACAAGCTTGCCCTGACCCGCACAGGCGAGAGGGTCAGCCATTACCTGTGCCAGCTCTTCGGCCCAGACGGCCTTGGCAAGTCCGGTGAAAAGGAAGTCCCCAGGCTTACCATCGCGATCACAGAGCCAGTGCTGAACGACATCGTAAACCGCGATCTAGTCGCCTACGTGCGTGATCATGCCGAAATGCAGCTGGAAATCCATTCAGAATGCACAACGCAGATGCTTTCTGAGTGTGAAGTCGATGTGGGTATCGCTTTGGTGAGCCCAGATGATAAAGGCGCGCTTGATCGCCATCCTACGTATAGGTTTGAAAGGCTTGGCCGGATTGGGCACGCCCTGTTCATTTCCAGCCGCTATTCAAGAAGCGTCACCCTTCCAGTGGAGAGCTTGGATTTGCACAACTTCATGCTCGTTGTCCCTTGGGATGAAGAGATCTTGGCGGGCTCACGAAAGTGGGCATCGATAATGGCTGAGCATCAGGGCGGTACCACTCGGGTCAAGAGCTACAACCTATCACGAGGCCTTGTCGTTGGCGGTGCGTGTATTGGAGTGCTGCCCGACTACAGCCGAAAACTGGAGAGAAATATCCTACCCGTGCCGGGTTTCCTGGACGACCTGGAGGAGAAAGATGTCTATCTTGTTATCAAAACGAAGCTTGTCCGCAATCCGCAGGTTTTGGAAATTCGAAGATTGATCAAGAAGAGCTTCTTTGATAAGAAGGACTGGCTTGTTCGGTAACAGTTTTGTTAGGTTTCAAACTCCTCCGTTAACACTACAGAAACACAACTGTCATATTCGCTTGCAACCTAGTCAGAGTGCTTAGAACAAAGGCATCTTGTTACAGCGGGTGACAACCGTGGCCTGCTCCCATCTGCAAGATAAATTTAGGCCGGCGCAGGGCGAAATATAACGTCGGTAGCTAAGCACTTAACATACGAGAGGCAAGCAATGATCCGTTCTTCGAACATGCGGGAAAAGCTGTTGGCTGCCGCAATAATAGGCACATTTTCCTCGCAAGCATTCTCCGGAACAGTAACCACTGACGGAGCTGACATCGTTCTGAAGACCAAGGGCGGTCTTGAAGTATCGACTTCTGACAAGGAATTCAGTTTCAAACTGGGCGGCCGAGTTCAGGCCGACTACGGCCGTTTCGATGGTGTCTTCACCAAGAATGGCGATACCGCTGACGCAGGCTACTTCCGTCGCGCCTACCTTGAGCTCGGTGGCGTGCTGTACCGCGACTGGAAGTATCAGCTCAACTACGACCTTTCCCGCAACACGGGCAACGACTCCGACGGCTACTTCGACGAAGCCAGCCTGACCTACACGGGTTTCAAGCCGGTGCAACTGCGCTTTGGCCGTTTCTACACCGACTTCGGTCTTGAGAAAGCCACCAGTTCGAAGTGGACCACCGCCATGGAGCGGAACCTCTCGTACGACCTGGCGGACTGGATCAACGACAACGCCGGCATGGGTGTTCAAGCCACCAGCACCATCGCTGACATGGCTTATGTTTCCGGTAGCGTTTTCAGCGAAACCAATAACAACTCGGATGGCGACAGCACCAAGCGCTACAACGTACGTGGCGTGTTCGCACCGCTGCACAGTGATGGCAACGTCCTGCACGTCGGTGCTCAGTACGCTTACCGCGACCTCAAAAACAGTGCGGTCGATACCCGGATTCGTTCGCGTCTGGGCGTCCGCGGTGTAGATACCAATGGCGGCGGCGATGCCGGCACCAACGGCAACCGCATGCTGTTTGGCGGTGCTGCTGCACAAGATGGCCTGTGGAAGGACGACTCGGTCTGGGGTCTCGAAGGTGCCTGGGCCACCGGCCCGTTCTCGGTTCAAGCGGAATACCTTCGCCGCAAGCTGAAAGCTGACCAGGCCAACAACGACATGAAGGCCTCCGGTTACTACGCCCAGATGGCTTACACCCTGACCGGCGAGCCGCGTATCTACAAGCTCGATGGTGCCAAGTTCGACACTATCAAACCAGAGAACAAGGAACTGGGGGCCTGGGAAGTCTTCTACCGCTTTGACGATATCAAGGTCGAAGACGGCAACCTGGTCACCGCGGCGGACCAATCGAACGAGCGCAAGGCCAAGAGCCACACGGTGGGTGTGAACTGGTACGTCAACGAGGCGGTGAAAGTCAGTGCCAACTACATCAACGTGCGCACCGACAACAACGAGAACACCGTGGGCGACGACAGCGGCAATGCCATCGTGACCCGCCTGCAATACGTCTTCTGATCCCTCTCATCAGTCTGACGTGAGAAAGCCGGAAGCGCTCAACGTGCTTCCGGCTTTCCTGTTTCTGGAGGTGATCAAGCATGGAGCGCCCTCCTCCTACCTGCTTTCGCTTACCGATGACCGCTCTTGCCAAAGCTCGGCGAATCTGATGTGATTGCCGCGTCGGGCTTTGCATGGTGGCCGTGCAAGCAAATCAAACCTGACTCCTATTCATGATTGAACCTGATTCGACGTCCAGCTTCGCGTCTAACGGCCCTACAAGCGCAGCTACCCCAACGTCGCTCATTAGGGGATAGTCATGTCTGCAAAAAAGCTGCTTCAACCTCTCGCTGCTCAGCTGCACGCCTCGTTCTCGGCTTCTGGCCGCCCGTACTCTCATCTGCACCTCCACCAGCTGTTCCACGCGGCCATCGGCTCCGTTGCACCGCAAGTTGCCATCCAAGACAAGCTGCCAATTCAGGTCTGTCGTGACAACGAGACACGGCAGTACAACCTCTACGCGGCGGTCGAGCGGGCGAAAACGTGCTTAGGATTGACCGATCTTCAAGCAGTCGGTGTGGCTGAAGAAGTCATTGAGGTGCTACGAACTGCGGGAATCGGCGTGAACCAGGTTCGCCTGCTCCTTGACCCCTCCTTCAGCTCGAAGACTCGCAAAAAGGCCTTCAAGGCTCTCTGCAAGAACCTGGATCTGAACGAGCTAGGCGATCGCTTCGTCCCCAAGACTGCCACGTTGGCCATCGCTGCTGGTATTGCGCCGCCTCCCAAAATGTCGTGGAAGGATCGCTTCGCCCTGGCTGCAAATTCCCCCATGCGGGGGCCAAGCGAGCTCATCAGCATGGTCAACCGGGATGAGTGTTATCTGTGGGTATTCCCACCGACTGACCATCATGCGACGGCTCCAGCGACGCATGACCGTTTCTTTGGTGAAAAGACCCACCCGAGCGCAGAAATGGGCATGGGGTTCAGCATCATCGATTCCGGCTGGACCCGCCCCAAGTACCCGCTATCCAGGCAGTCACAAGAGACCTTCATCCAGTATTCGCTTTCTGCGCCGATGTGGTCCTGGCGCGCACAAAGTGACACCTGGCGCCTGGGAAACATCCTGCGTTCAAGAATCCTTGACGGGGCTCCTTGGCATAACGAGCCTCTGAGTGACGTGCTTCCGAGCGGCCTTAAATCCCTGCCCCGGATCTATGGGTGCGAAACCTGCCGAACGCTGTTCATTGAGAATCACAGCGACTACCCGGATGTACCCACTCAGTGCCAATGCGGTGAGGCGAGCAGCACGGGTGACCAAAACGAGTCATCTGCTCTCAATAGCTGATTTTCCTTACGGTGGCGGGCTGAGCCCCCCGTTAGGGATTGGCTATGGGAGCGGGATTCGCTCACCCCAAACCTGAAGGCGCCGCCACCTAACCGAGCGATATGAGCTGAATGCTCGCGGAGTAGATATGCAAAAGAGTAAAAACAAACAGGACACCCTGGCGGCGATCAATGCGCTTGTCGAGATTGCGTATGATCAGGGATTTGCGGACGGACACGGAGTCGGCAATCAAGTCGGTTTCGTAGCCGGTGTCATGAGCCTCAAAGCTGCATTGGCCTGCGGCTTACGGCATGGCTCACCTGAGTGCGGAAAGGCCCTTGAAAGCCTCAAGCGCATCGGGATCGACGAGTGAGAGAAAAGTACGGGTCGTGCGCTGATCGCGCACGACCCGTACTTCTACTTCAGGTCATTTCCCTGCTTAGCTTCATGATTGAAGCTCAGGGATCAGGTGCTTCTGCGGTAGGCCAACAGGCGCAAGGCGTTGAAGACGACCAACAGTGTGGAGCCCTCATGGATCGCAACAGCGGCACCAATGCTCAAGCCCATGATGGTGGACGGAACCAGGATGGCCACAATCCCCAAGCTGACGAACAGATTCTGGTGGATGATCGATCGCGTGTGACGGCTCAGCCCCACCGCAAATGGGAGTTGCCTGATGTCGTCAGCCATAAGCGCGATATCAGCCGTTTCCAGGGCAACATCAGATCCAGCAGCCCCCATTGCGATACCAACGCTCGAACTGGCCATGGCAGGGGCATCATTGACGCCGTCACCCACCATGGCCACCTTGGCGCTAAGGCGCAGGTTTTTGATGGCCTTGACCTTGTCTTCCGGCATCAGGTCTCCCCACGCTTCATCTAAGCCAACTTGTTTGGCTACAGCCTCTGCAACGCGGTTGTGGTCTCCAGAAATCATGACCATGCGTTCGATGCCCATCTCTCTAAGCTTCTGGAGTGCCTCTTTGGCCCCCTCCCGGGGTGTGTCCAATAGCCCGATAGCGCCCAGATCCTTGTCAGCACGCCGTACCACCATGGTGGTACGGCCTGACTGACGTAGACGCTCCGCAGCCTCCAGGGCTGCCTTGCTGAGTGCGGGAATACCATTGGTACCGAACATCTCGACCTTGCCAATCCAGACGAACTGCCCATCAAGCTCAGCACGCACGCCGCGGCCAATCATGTTGCTCATGTTCTTGGCTTGGAATCGGCGCCGTGTGCCAATCATCTCTTCACCGTCACGCACAATTGCCGCAGCCAGCGGATGGTCGCTCATCGACTCCACAGCGATGGCGACGTTTAGCAGATCCTCGATCTGCGTGCCGCCTATGGGTATTACATCGGTGATACGTGGGCGCCCTTCGGTCAGGGTACCGGTCTTGTCGAATGCCATGGCATTCAATGATCCAAGCTCTTCAAGTGGCGCACCGCCCTTGATCAGCACGCCACCTCGGGCTGCCCTGGCGATGCCAGAGAGAATGGCGCTTGGTGTAGCGATCGCGAGCGCGCAGGGGCTGGCTGCAACCAGTACGGCCATCGCCCGGTAGAACGAGTCACGGAACGGCTCGTCAAGGAAAATGCCGGCAAATAGCAGCCCGACTACCAGCAGTAAAACCAACGGGACGAATATGCGTTGGAAGCGGTCCGTGAATCGCTGGGTCGGTGACTTCCTGACTTCGGCTTCACTGACCATCTTGATGACCCGCGCCAAGGTACTCTCCGTAGAGCGCCGGGTTACCTCAACCTCGATGAGCGTTTCGCCATTGATGGTACCGGCGAAGACTTTCGAGGCTGCATCCACTGCATCTGGCTTGCTGCGTGCGAGTTCGGCATCAGGAACAGGTTGCTTGTCCACGGGGACGCTCTCACCGGTTACTGGCGCCTGGTTGATACTTGAGGAGCCTACGACTACAAAACCATCGGCCGGCAGGCGGTCATTGGGGCGCACGATGACAACGTCACCGGGAACCAGCAGCTCCACGGGCATCTCCACCGTGCCATTTGCTCTGCGTACGATCGCGGTGGCTGGTGCGAGCTTGGACAGTGCCTCAATCGCTTTCTTGGCCCGCCCCATCGCGTAGCTTTCAAGGGAATGCCCCAGACTGAACAGGAACAGCAGCAGAGCCCCCTCCGCCCAGGCGCCGATGCTCGCGGCACCGACTGCGGCGAGAAGCATCAGCGAGTCGATCTCGAAGCGTTTCTGACGGATGTTGGTAACCGCTTCCTTAGTGGTGAACCATCCACCGAACACGTAGGCCGACACGTACAGAATCAGAGGCAGACGATCAATCAGGCCAAGTTTTCCTGCGAGAGCTCCGGCACCCAGGAGAGCACCACAGATCAGCGCGAAAATCAGCTCTGTGTTCATTCCAAAAATGCCGCCATGCTCATGGCTATGACCTTCATGCCCGGCTTGGTCATCAGGGCGTTCAAGCAAACTCTTCATAACTCGTCCCTTCTGGGGTCAAGGCTTCCAATTGCCCTCTGCAGTTGGGGAGCCGTCTCTGTTGGTTGGCTAAGATCTATTGCACGGTTTGCCCGAGCCCAGGCGTTAACATTTCGAAGCTATGGGGTATCGGGCGTAATAAAAAATGCCAGGCACTGCCTGGCATTTATGAATTCTCTAATTGTTCTGTTCAAATCGTTTACTACTTGTTGTTGATGCATTGCGAATACATCGAGTAACGAACAGTCTTGAGCGTGCCCTGGGAGTCCTCGAAGGTCATCAACCGTGGATAGACCTGGCAGGTACGGGGGTCCTGCGACTGACGTACGAATTTCGCAACGTCTATCTTCATGCCATATTTGTAATCCTGAATCTCTGGCATTGGCTTGCCATTTTTCTCCGCGTACTTGGCCACTGCGGTCTGGTGTTCCTTGGTGTATTGAAGCTGCTTGCTCTCGGAGAAAGTGTTGGCCTGCGAAGCCACCGAGAAAACAACAAGTGCAGCAGCGATAATTAGCTTTTTCATAAAACCCTCTCAATTTCAAAACTTCTCGGGCGTAACCTTAGCAATGCATAGGCATCACCGGCATGACGAGAAACTTACAATTTTGAAAGGTAAGTGCATCTACTTCACTTTAAACAAAAAAGCCCACAACACGTGTTGTGGGCTTCTCTTTAGCGGAGGCTGTTAGCTAACCACTTCGGCCTCGTCGCCGTCTTCATCCTTGCGGTGTGCCCAGTGATACAGGGCAGGCAGTACCAGCAAGGTCAGTGCGGTGGAGGACAGGATCCCGCCAATCACCACCGTCGCCAATGGCCGCTGAACTTCGGCACCGGTGCCGGTGGCCAAAGCCATCGGGATGAAGCCCAGGGACGCTACCAAGGCTGTCATCAGAACAGGTCGCAGACGGGTCAATGCACCTTCATCGACTGCCTGTCTGAGCGTTCGTCCCTCCTCCCTTAGCCCGCGGATGAAGGCAATCATCACCAGGCCGTTCAGTACTGCAACGCCGGACAGTGCAATGAAGCCGACACCTGCCGAGATCGACAGTGGGATGTCCCGCAGCCACAACGCCACAACACCACCGGTGAGTGCGAATGGAATACCGGTGAAGACCAGCATGCCGTCCTTCAGGTTGTTGAACATCAGGAACAACAAGGTCATGACCAGCAGCAAGGCGACTGGAACAACGATCTGCAGGCGTTTGGCAGCCGACTGCAGCTGCTCGAACTGGCCCCCCCAAGTCGTCCAGTAGCCCGCAGGGATTTGCACCTTCTTGTCCAGCGATGCGGTCGCCTCCTCAACGAAGGACCCCAGATCGCGGCCTCGAACGTTGGCGCTGACGATAACCAGACGTTTGCCGTTCTCGCGGCTGATTTGGTTCGGGCCCAGTTGCAGGTCCAGATTGGCGACCTGGGACAGCGGGATGAAGCCGATCTGATTGGCACCCTGTGCCGCATTGGCAGGTACCGGGATCAGCAAGCTGGACATACCCGCTACGTCGGTGCGAACGGTCTCTGGTAGGCGTACTACCATGTCGAACCGACGGTCGCCCTCATACAGCGTGCCGGCCTGACGGCCACCCACGGCGATAGCGATCGAGTTCTGAACATCCGCGATGTTCAGGCCGTAGCGTGCTGCTTTTTCGCGGTCAATGTTGATGGTCAGCACCGGCAGGCCGGATGTCTGCTCAACTTTCACTTCCGATGAGCCCGGGACCGCTTTGAGCGCTGCCGCGATCTTGTTGGCGGTGTTGTTGAGCACGTCCATGTCATCGCCGAAGACTTTCACAGCGACGTCACTACGCACGCCCGAAATCAGCTCGTTGAAACGCAGTTGGATTGGCTGCGACAACTCGTAGTTGCTTCCTGGAACACCCGCTGCGGCCTTCTGCACTTCAGCAATCAGCTCATCACGAGGCTTCTTCGGGTTAGGCCACTGATCCTGAGGCTTGAGCATGATGTAGGCGTCAGAGGCGTTCGGCGGCATCGGGTCAGATGCAATTTCTGCGGTACCCGAGCGTGCGAACATCCGCTCAACTTCAGGCACCTGCGCAATCACCGCTTTCTCCAGACGCTGCTGCATCTCGACAGATTGAGTGAGGCTCGTTCCAGGCACACGCATGGCCTGCATCGCAAAGTCACCCTCACTGAGGCTTGGGATGAACTCGCTACCCATACGACTTGCCAGCAAACCACTGAGCACGACCAAGGCTACTGCGGCCGAGAAAGCGATGTTCCGATGTCCCAGCACCCATTGCAGAACCGGTTCATAGCGCAGTCGAGCTGTGCGCATGACCACGCCTTCCTCTTCCTTCACCTTGCCAGTGACGAACATGGCAATAGCTGCAGGAACAAAGGTAACGGACAGGACCATTGCACCCAGCAGCGCCATCACAACGGTGAAGGCCATCGGGTGGAACATTTTGCCTTCGACGCCGGTGAGGGCGAAGATCGGCAGGTACACCACCATGATGATCAGCTGACCGAAGATCAGCGGCCGGCGAGCTTCTCGCGCCGCGGCAAAGACCTCGTGGAAGCGTTCGGTTTTGGTGAGCATGCGGCCATGCTTATGTTGCGCATGAGCCAGTCGACGGATCGCGTTTTCTACAATAACCACGGCACCGTCGACGATGATGCCGAAGTCGAGTGCCCCCAAACTCATTAAGTTGGCACTGACCTTGTTGTTGAACATGCCTGTGAAGGTGAACAGCATGGACAGCGGAATCACCATCGCGGTGATCAGAGCCGCACGGATGTTGCCGAGGAACAGGAACAGAATGGCGATAACCAGGATCGCGCCTTCCACCAGGTTCTTCTTCACCGTCGCGATGGCTTTTTCAACCAGGTTGGTACGGTCGTAAACAGTCACAGCCACCACGCCCTTTGGCAGGGTGCGGTTGATGTCCGCCAATTTGGCGGCGACAGCTTGAGATACGGTGCGGCTGTTTTCACCAATCAGCATGAACACGGTACCGAGCACGACTTCGCGGCCGTTCTCAGTAGCAGCACCTGTACGGAGCTCTTTACCGATGCTGACGTCAGCAACGCTGCTGATGCGAATCGGTGCACCATCCACACTGGTGATCACGATGTTGGCGATGTCTTCGATATTGCCTACCTGACCCGGTGCACGGATGAGCAACTGTTCACCATTACGCTCGATGTAGCCGGCACCGACGTTGGCGTTGTTACTTTCCAACGCTGCGACCAGGTCATTGAGTGTCAGCTTGTAGGTAGCCAGGCGCTTTGGATCCGGCGCAACCAGGAACTGCTTGGCATAACCGCCGATGGTATTGATCTCGGCCACACCCGGGACGTTACGCAGCTGAGGCTTGATGATCCAGTCCTGGATCACGCGCAGGTCGGTCGGGGTGTACGGCGTACCGTCCTCTTTGACCGCGCCATCTTCGGCTTCAACAGTCCACAGGAAGATCTCGCCGAGGCCGGTAGATACCGGACCCATGACGGCCTCTACACCTTCTGGCAGCTGTTCCTTCGCAACCTGCAGCCGCTCGTTGATCAACTGGCGGGCAAAGAAGATGTCAGTGCCATCCTTGAAGATCACGGTGACCTGAGACAGGCCAGAGCGAGACAGGGAACGGGTCTGCTGAAGACCCGGGAGACCGGCCATGGCCGTTTCAACTGGAAACGTGATCCGTTGTTCGGTTTCCAAGGGCGAGTAACCAGGCGCTGCAGTGTTGATCTGCACCTGGACGTTGGTGATATCGGGTACCGCATCGATGGGCAGCTTTTGATAGCTGTAGATACCGATACCCGCCATGATCAGAACGGCGATCATTACTACGATGCGCTGCTCGATGGCGAATCTGATGATACGTTCAAACATGAGAAATCATCCTGTCAGTTCGCATCAGTGACCGTGTTCGGCAGAAGCTTTGCCGAGCTCGGACTTGAGTGTGAAGCTGCCACTGGTTGCTACCTGGGCGCCGGCTTCAATACCGTCGATGATTTCCACGTACCCATTGTCGCGGCGACCCAGTTTTACCGGGCGGGTGTCAAAGCCATCTGGGGTGCGTACGAATACCGAAGGTTTGTCTTCAACGGTCTGCACAGCGTGCTCAGGGACCGCTACGGCAACTCGATCGGTCTGGAAGGTGACCGCAATGTTTACGAACAGGCCTGGACGCCAGGCGCCGTTGGGGTTGGTCAAGGTGACGCGGACAGTAGCTGCACGGTTTTGCTCGCCCAGCAGGCTGCCGACATAACCCACCTTCCCTTCGACCTCGACGTTCATGTCAGGCGAAGAGACTTTCACTGCACGGCCAGTCGTGACCTTGCCCAGATCTGTCGGCGGAACTGCGAAGGTCGCCCAGACCTGATTCAGGTCGGAAAGGATGAAGGCGTTGGTCGCCTCGCTGACGACTTCGCCGACGGTCAGGTGTTTCTCCACTACCACGGCGTCGAAGGGAGCGCGGAGCTCGTAACGATTACCGCCAACGGAGTTAACCGAGGCACCGATTGCGCCGACCTTCTGCTTGGCGTTGGCCAAGGAGATCTCCGCTTCTTGCAGCGCTTGGCGTGCTTGGAGGTAGTCTTGCTCTGCAGAGATCTTGTCCTGCCACAGTTGCTTCTCACGTTCGAAGGTCACACGCGCCAGTTCGACGCGACGCTGTGCGGCCTGTTGTTCGCTGCGCAGGTCAGAGATCTGCTGGCTGGCGATTACCGCGAGGACTTGCCCTTTCTTGACCGTCTCGCCCAGGTTGGCCTGGACAGCCTCAACAACGCCAGGAACACGAGGAACCACGTGGGCAGTACGATCTTCGTCGAAGCGAATTTCGCCAGGGAAGCTCACGACGGTACCGAGGTCACGAGGCGCTGCAGCTTCCAGGGCAACACCAGCGGCCTTGATCTGTTCAGCGCTGAGCGTCAGCTTGCCCTCTTCTTCACCGCCCTCTTCGCTGTGGCCTTCTTCACCATGGCCCTCATCACCTTCCTCTTTGGCGGCAGATGCGGCTTTCTTTTCGTCGCCATGGCCATCGTTAGCGCCATGCTCGGCAGTACTGGCGGCCTGCTGTCCGGAACTGTTGTTCCAGGCAAGGCTGCCAAATCCGAGGGCTGCCACAGCGGCTACCGCGAGGGCGATCTTGCGTTTGTTATCCATTGCTACTCCTGCTGATCGTAGGCACCGGCTTGTTCAAGGCTGTGTGCCGAAGAAAATGTTTGGCCCGTTCAGCGAGTGCCGGCGGTTGAGCCGACTTCGCCATAAACCCTTTCCACCTGCGCACGCGCATTGGTCGCCGCTGCCAACGATTCGAGGTATTGGCCACGAGCGACGATCAAGGTGCGCTGGGCATCCAGCACTTCGATGAAACCGAATTTGCCCATCTCGAAGCCGCGGGTTGCGGTCTCTACGGCTTGTTGGGCTGAAGGCAGAATGGTCTTGTCGTAGGACTCGACCTCCTGCATGGCGGTGGACCATTGGTTCAACGCGGTTTGGGTTTCGGTGCGCAGGCGCAGCTCAACAGCATTGCGCTGGTCCCGGGCCTGATCTGCACGACGAGAAGCGGAAAGAATGTTGCCCTGGTTACGATCGAACAGCGGCAAAGGCATAGACAGGCCCACAGTGTTGACCCGCTCGCGCACAGAGCGGTCGTACTGGCTACCTACACTGACAGTAAGGTTCGGGATACGCTGAGCTTTCTCTGAGCCGAGCGAGGCATCGCTCTTGTCTATCTGCACCACGGCCTGACGCATTTCTGCTGTTTGGTCGAGCTTAGCCAGCAGATCTTCAGTGCGAGGTGGCAAGCCCGGGGAGAGGGTTGGCGATTCGAGTCGATCAAACACGGTGACTGAGCTCCCGGTAATTTGAGCGAGCTGTTGGTAAGCGGTCGCTTTTTCCGTTTCTGCACGTCGAACTTGCAGCTGGGCTTCGGCCAGTTGCACTTGAGCGCGGGTCGCCTCCACTGGGGACGACTTACCTGCGCGAACACGGCCATCGACGATGCGAAGACCGCGCTCAGTCAGTTCGAGAGATTGCTTGGCCAGGTCGAGACCTGTCTGGGCCCGCAACGCGGCGTAAAAGGCTTGGACGACATCTGCACGCAGGCCGTTAACGCGACGGTCTAACTCAAGCTGTGCGGCGGTCTGCCCGTATGTGGCGACGTCAACACGAGCCCCCCGCTTACCGCCCAGCTCAAGGGTCTGGCTGAGAGAGACAGTCGTCTGGCTGGTGTTACGACGGGTGTCTTCCACGTCATACGAGATTGTGGGGTTGGGGATAAGCCCGGCCTGCTTGCGAGCACCATCAGCGATCCCAATTTCTTGCCTGGCCGCGGCCAGGTCTGGGTTGGCATCCATGGCCGTCGAAAGCGCCTGGGGCAAGCTGATGCTTTGGGCAAGGGCTGCAGGCGCCATCAACCCAGAGATGACTGCACAGAGTGCAGCGATCTTCCAGGGCGAGACGGGGGTCTTGGGTAAGACATTGCGGTTATACCGGGGCACTTTGATGGTCCTCGTGCACAAACTTCGATAAAGCTTGGCGAGAACGCCGAAACAGCTGCCAAGCCCCACTTGATTAGGTGATGGCACTCTAATGAGCGGTAGCTATCAGAGGGGTGGCTAGAAAATTACAATTCCGTAAGGATGTCCTGTAATGCCCGAAAATACTGGGAAACCAAACCCGACACGATGATTTCGTTACAAGCAACGGAGATGGCAAACACGCGGTGCGAAGGCCCGAACAACAGGTAGATGACGAAATTGTAATTTTCCTATCACCCCCCCGTTATCTTCGGCCTGCAAATATGAGCTCGCGCTACGCTAGGCGCGCCGCCTGGTCAGAACAATTAACGACACCCGCGCCGGTAAACATAATAAAAACTGCCGTGAATCAAAGGAGCATCGGATGAAAATCAAAGTACCACTGTATTTGGCGGCAGTTTCTGCGCTGTCTGGAAGCTATGCTATTTCGGCACAAGCTGAAGACAAGCCAGAAGGCTTCATTGAAGGCAGCAGCCTTACAGTGTTGAACCGTAACTTCTACTTCAACCGTGATAACCGCGACAGCACCGCCCCCACTTACAACAGTGGCAAGGGCAATACGAACGGCTACTCCGAAGCCTGGGCGCACGCGATCATCAGCAAATTCAACTCCGGGTTTACCCAAGGTACCGTTGGCTTTGGCGTTGATGCCTTTGCCATGATCGGCCTCAAGCTCGACACCGGTGATGGGCGCAACGGCGGCCGTAGCTCCTTCGACGTGCTGCCCGTTGATAACAAGGGTGAAGCTCGCGACGAATACACCAAGGTCGGCGGCGCAGCCAAAGTCCGCTTGTTCGATACCATCGTGAAAGTGGGTGATGTCTTCCCATCGACCCCGGTCGTCGCATCGGGTGACTCTCGCCTGCTGCCAGAGAGTTTCCGCGGTGTGACCGTTGAGAACACCAGCATCCAGGGCCTTACCCTCCAGGGTGGTCGTCTGCATGCGATGAGCCAGCCGGTCTCAAGCAACCTGAACGACAACTTCGTGACGTTCTACGGCGGCCCGGTCAACTCGCCATGGATCGGTTACGGTGGCGGTGACTACTCGATCAACGACAACTGGACTGTGAGCGTCTACGCCAGCCAGCTGAAAGACGTCTGGAATCAGTACTACGCCGGCACAAGCGTGGTTTACCCGCTGAGCGACGATCTGGCGCTGATCGGTGGCTTCAACTACTACAAAGCCGTAGATGAAGGTAAGAAGCGCCTGGGTGAATTCGACAACAACATCTGGAGTGCCAAGGTCGGTGTGCGTTACGGTGCCCACACCCTGGCCCTGTCGCATCAGCGCAACAACGGCGACGACGATTTCGACTACCTGCGTCAGTCGGACTCGATTTTCGTCGACAACTCCATCCAGTACAGCGACTTCAACTCGCCGAAAGAGCGTTCCTGGATGCTGCGCTATGACCTGAACTTCACCAGCTACGGCATTCCAGGCCTGACGTTCATGACGCGCTACGCCAGAGGCTCGGGTGCGGATTACTCGAACGCTAACCAGTTCTACATGCGCACCGACGACAACGGCAACCCGCTCGACAATCAGAAGCGTTGGGAGCGTGACGTCGAAGTCAAATACGTTGTCCAAACCGGTCCGGCAAAAGATCTGTCCTTCCGGTTGCGCCAGGCAACCACGCGTGCCACTGCTTTCGAATCGGATCTGGATGAAACTCGTGTAATCATCGAGTACCCGCTTTCGATTCTGTAATTCGCTAACTGGGCCAGTTATCCATTGGCGGGTCCTGTTAGTAAAACGAGCATTACGCATTCACCTTGAGTGGCTTAAGTGCTCCTTTGGTAAAAGGTGGATATTTGGCGCCCATTGGGCGCCTTTTTTTTGCCTAAAATTCAAGTAGGCGTTCGATTGTACGCATCGCATGCCGGTGAAGTTCATGACTACACCAATGACCAGTCTCTTCAATGTGAGCGACCTCGCCGTCATCTGAGCGGAACGAAGCCAGCACAAAGAAGAAAATAACCCAATACTTCATAAGGTCAAATCACCTGCTGGAGAGAGGGCCCGCAACTGTCAAACCCAAACCGCGACAAGATATACCGCCAGACTATCAACTGTATTACCTAGAAATTACAAATCCGTCATTTGAGCCCCGGCACGCTCATTTTGATTTACCATCCCTTTCAATAATGCCGGCGCGCGTGCGCGGTTAATTGCTCAGTGATATCGAGACAAAATCCCATGCGAATTCTGGTAATTGAGGATGAAGTAAAAACTGCGGAGTATGTGCGTCAAGGTCTGACGGAATGTGGCTATGTCGTAGATTGCGTCCACACCGGGTCAGATGGATTATTCTTGGCTAAGCAGCACGAATATGAGCTGATTATCCTGGATATAAATCTGCCAGAGATGGACGGTTGGCAGGTCCTTGAGTTGTTGCGTCGTAAAAACTGCCCTTCCCGTATCATGATGCTGACGGCGAGAAGCCGGCTGGCGGATAAGGTCCGGGGGCTGGAGAACGGAGCAGATGACTACCTGATCAAGCCATTTGAGTTCCCTGAGCTGCTGGCCCGGGTTCGCGCCTTGATGCGCAGGTCAGATCACCCTGCATCCGTAGAGGTCATTCGCGTCGCTGACCTGGAGCTTGATCAGAGCCGGCACAGGGCATTCAGGGACGGTCAGCGCATTGACCTGACCACGAAAGAATTCGCGTTACTGCATTACCTGATGCGTAATACCGGTGTGGTGCTGAGCCGCACCCAAATTATTTCGCAGGTTTGGGATATGAATTTTGACTGCGACACAAACGTTGTAGAGGTGTCGATTCGAAGACTCAGAGCCAAGATAGATGACCCTTTCGAGACCAAACTGATACATACGCTTCGGGGCGTAGGGTATGTGCTTGAAAAACGATAGTTGCCAAGCTCTCTAGTACCGAAAATCCGCTACATGCTCCCGTCGCTTGCGAACTTGAGGTTTCTGTTTACGATCCGCGGCGCTGATTCCTCACTCAACAAATGAGGTAGGCTGTACATGAGGTATAGCATTGATTATCAGCAGGTTTCGCAAGGACAATCCGATGCCAGCATTGATGCCTGTCCAGCTGACATTGTCTTCAACAGCGACCATGGCCTAGCTCTTATCCCGTGCGTTGGCGATGTTATCAACCTCCCCTCTACGGCGGTCAAAGAAGGGGTTTGCGGCATCGTTAGATCAAGGATTTTCAATTATCTCAGAGGTCCTGAAGAGCTGTACTGTCACGTCAATATTCTCGTTGAGGAGGCGGACATCAATTTCGAAAGTCTCATCTCGGAATACATGCGCAATCAGTCACGTGCTCGCTCGCCTTCTTCATAAAGTCGAAGGCGGGCCAGTCCATTAATGGTTGTGTATGGGTGAGGGTTCAGCAGAGCGAGCGCCTACTGAGCACCAGAGATGAATAGTCACAGCCTAGTGGTTTAACGCGGTACTGCTGGTGTACGCAGGGCCGGACTCATTGTTTTTTGAATGGCGCATTGCAGCACATAGAAATATAAAACCCCGGAAGCAAATACGATTGCGGACAGATAAGCAAACTCAGAGTCTAAAACCCCGGAAACCATATACAATTTAATCGTGATAGAACCCATAATAATTCCGGTACAGTACATGACGCCTGTGAACTGATTGCCCAAAAAACTCAGTATGCCGCTGAAGGCATTGTTCGCACTCAACAGCATTGCTTTCAGTATCGTCCAGCCGAGAACTGGCAGAAAAGCCTTGATCATGAAGGCGAATAACATCGACGATGCAAACAGTTTTATCGGGGTTTCTGCCCACGGCTTGATGGTGCCGTCTACTTCAACGCCGGTATACAAGATGATATTCAGAATAATCGCCATAAGGGTGCATATGCCGAGGCGTATCATTTCCCGCTTAAGCGGGGCCATCATTATCACTGCGTGAATCTTGTTTCCAAAGTATCGTTTTAGTCCTTGGATCGACATTTTTCTTCCTATGCTCTCGGGTATGACGCTGTTGTAGCGTTGTATGACGGTCATGCTTTTACCCGAAGAGAGGTGACGCTTCAACGGTCCTGAATTGCGCAGGGGATCTCATGTCCTTCCCCTGGCTGGGTAGCTTGCTGAGAAATTCTCATCTACCTGCGTGGCAACGATGCGGCCACCCCGCCGCCGTCAGAGCTCTGGAGGACTGGCTGCTGTCAGCAACTCATCGAGTGACGGAACCTTAGCGTTTGCACTGAGGACGAGTGTTCTGGATCGGAGTATGGATACATCAAAGAAAGATTCGCACTCGACTCTTCCGTTTACTTCTCTCCAGTGGGTGACTTCTGGTATCAACTCATTAGGCACCGGGTATAGTGCCATAGGGTTATGGAATACCTCCACTTCAGCAGACCACGGCTCGTAGCCATATTGCGGCCAGAGCTGACCGTAGTCGCTGGACGCTACATCCAACAGAAATGGGATACCTCGTGATGCTCCCGGAGAACGGTCGAAAAACTCACCAAACCGCAAGTATCGGTACCCGTCTAGATGAGCTCCACCTGAGATCGGCACTCGGCTGAGCTTTGGCACTGTGCAGGCATTGGTGAAAATGACCGCTGAAAGATGGGCATTTTCCATTAGCGTAAATAGGCCGTTGGGGCGCCCTGATAGCAGAGATGTCTCTTCCTCCACAGTTATCAGGTGCGTACCACGATGCGCAGATGAGTGAACTGCAAAGCCATAGAGATAGCTGATGAGCGACTCCCTGCTCCACAGCATTGAACTGGGCGCATGGAAATCGGCTAAGGCCAGAATGAGCGGCTTACCCTCCACGTGCGGTAGGGATTCGTAACGCTTGTCCAATTTGTTTTGGATGGTCCTCGCAAACCTTTCTGCAGCCGCTCCTAAGAAACGCTCATGTCGGTCAGCGGGTGGGGGGACCGGCGAGGCGCCAAAATGCTCATACCGCTCTTCCGGGTTGGCTGTCACTGCTTCAACCCAGGCCTCATCTCCCAGCCTATTCTCGATGTGAAAATCGGGTGATTCTTTAGGCTGGGTGACCAAGAGTCCCTGTTCACGAAAAATCGCTAATAGGTGGGCTTCCCAGAGGCGGGTGTGAAAATTCTCAGTCTGGCAATCGGGAACCCAATTTCTGTCTGGGGATGGCAGTGCGAGATACAGTTGATTCAGCGCCCACGCCCCAATACGGCGGCTTGGATCAAATAGTGATTTGAACACCACGCTTGGTGTGCGCTTACCCATTCTGCTTAGAGGAGCACGTCGTCGTTCACCTGAAGGGAGTGGAAGCGGATGGGCTTGGGTATAGAGAAAATGGCTGATTGAGGCGCGGGCTTCGGACTCGCCAGTGGTGCACTCACCATGGCTGAGGAGCACCCACACGCTATCGACACGACGCCGCAAGGTGACAATTCCGAAGCTGCCGGAATTGATATTTCGGGTTAGAGCGGCACAAGAAATTCCGTCCTCACTAAGCCATGCCCCTACTGGCGGGCTGTCCCCAAACCCCAACCCTCGTGGAAGCGACAAAGCGATTAGATCGAACATCGGCGCAGCAATTTCTTTCATTCGCTGATCTCGGCAGCCGTCAAAATGCATTCCATCAATGCCTCGGAGCGTGCCCGCCGGCGATGGCATCGGTGGAGGTACCTATTGAAGAAGGGGGCCTTGTTCCACCAGGACATCTCGGTTGGTGAAGATGGTCTCAATGGTTGCAGCCTCGGCAGCCACATGAGTCTTTCGCGTGATCTCTTCAAGGGCCAGTTCGAGCCGGTAGTCTTGGAAATACTCGTACAGCTTTTCAGAGCTCTCGGATATCTCCTCCCCACCATTCTTCGCGAACAAGATGTGGATGATCGCTGCGAGTGGGAGAGAGATGTCGAGATCCTTCTCTTCTGCATCTGAATCCGAGTTCAAACCGTCGAAATACCTCTCCAGATGACTCTGGAGCTCCTCAAGCCAGAACTGAGATAGGTTGCTTGGAAGGGAGCTTTCAGGCCCGGTCAGAAGGACTTCATCTCTGAATAGAGCCAGCAGATTGGGGTTTGCCATGGAGGACCTCACGATTAGATTTGAGAGCAACTGGTCAGCATAGTCCACCTCAAGATGACCACCTCCTTGACGCCCATCCTGGTGCTCCTGAGCATCAGACGAGTGAATCGCCCCGAAACCTGTAGATACAAAATGACCGCTTCTCGCCGTTAGCTGCCTTTCTTGAAGGACAGCTTTGGGTCGATAGCGGCCTTCGTGGAGGTTGGTGTCTACGGGGTCGGTTTAGTCAATCTGAATCTCCGGTTTCACCTCCGTGAGGCCGGCCATCGTCATGCATCAGATCTTGATTGACACGCGTGCCGCTTTGGATAGCCTTGCAATTGAGGGCTGCAACTGCGCATTTGTCGGGCCTGGGTACCAGCATGAGCCCCCCGCAATTTTGGCAGCAGAGGAAGCTGGTTCCTCTGAAGTAGTGACGGCGGGCATTGCCAGTCGGATTCTGAACCCAAGGTCGCCAGACTAGGAGCTAAAGGATCGCTGCGACTACTCCTCATCCCTTACCGAAAAGTCACGCGTCGGTCGTAAACGGCCCTTTCCAGGCCAATCAACTTTTGTGATTGGTGAGTAGGGATTTCTCGGCTTTTCTGTGAAAAGCACCCCTTCATTTCACAAAAAAAATGGCGAAGATTCCAATTTCACGGGGTCTGGCCTATCACCTATTTTGTGAACCTACACCGGCCGGGTTCAAAGTCTGACACCTACCGGTCACCAAAAAAAACCGCTACTGCGTAGTGCCTGTCAGTTAAGCGTTACTGGGGCTGCTTTGCAGCCCTTCGCGGGCACGCCCGCTCCCACATGTTTGGCGCTGAACTCACGAAATGCGCGATCCCCTGTGGGAGCGGGCGTGCCCGCGAAGGGTCGCACAGCGGCCCCACATTACTCAACTGACAGGCACTTCACTACTGCGGGTTTTTTGCGAAGCGTTCGAGGCAGGCACCACATGGTGATCGAACATGCCCGAGCACATCCTGGCGCGTAGTTCAGCCCCAGTTGCTAACTGAGCAGCGTGTTCCCACACATCAGTAGCCGCTGAGAATATTGACAATCACTCCGCTGGCGATGGCGACCAGTACGTAGTCACCGTTCACGTACAACCAGCGGTGATCGCGCGGAGGTGCATACAGGTGACGCGCCTTCCAGTCGGTTACCCAGTAACGGTCACCACGGTAATGCGGGTCGACCACATGGCCGCGGCGCCACTGCTGGTGGGGTACCGGCATACCTTTTTGCGGGTGGAAGTTCGGGTCGCGATAAGCAGGCCCGCGGCCGTTGTCGTGGCGGCCCTGCGGCTGAGCGTGGGGCGGGTTGCCTGGGTGCCCTGGGCCGCCATCATGACGGTCAGGTGGGCCAGGCTGCGCGAAGCTTGCCAGAGGTGCGCTGAGCATCAGCGCCGCGCAAATCATGGTCAGGGTCTTTTTCATCGTTGCGGTCCTCTGTGTATTAACGCCCGGCTGAATCTTTCAGTTACCGGGTACGGTTAACCAATCAGACCATGAACCAGGTCGTTTAATGTCAGGACAGCGGTAAAGGTCCGGTAAAGGTGGCCTGGCAAAAACACGAAGCTAGCGTAGCCCAAGCGCTTTCAAGCGACGGTACAGCGTGCGTTCGCTCATGCCCAAATGAAGCGCCAGCTCACTGCGCGAACCTTTGAACTGTTCCAGAGCCTGGGCCAGTTCACCGAGGTCACGGCGCTTTGCGCCACGGCTCACCGGCGTTTGCGCGCCGATGTCCTCAGGCAGGTGCTCCGGCCTGATCACCCCATCATCAGCGAACAACCGCGCCCGTTCCAGAACATTGCGCAGCTCGCGGATGTTGCCCGGGAACGGATGCAAGGCAAGGCGCTGCAAGGCATCGTCACTCAAGCTGGGGACCGATGTGCCCGCCATGCGTTGCAGCAGGCTCTGCGCCAGCAAGGGAAGGTCCTCTACCCGCTCACGCAGTGCCGGCAGGCGAATCGGGAAGCCGCTGATGCGGTAGTACAGGTCTTCACGGAAGCTGCCATCGGCAACCATTTGCCTGAGGGGTTTGTGCGTTGCCGATACTAGGCGGAAATCCGAATGCACTGTGCGCAGGCTGCCTACCGGGCGGAAGCTGCCAGACTCGATCAGACGCAACAGCTTCACCTGCATCGCCAGCGGCACTTCACCAATTTCATCAAGGAACAGCGTGCCGCCATGGGCGGCTTCGGCCAGGCCGATCTTGCGCTGGTTGGCACCAGTGAATGCGCCTTTTTCGTACCCGAACAGTTCGCTCTCGAACAATGACTCGGTCAAGCCGGTGCAGTCCACCACCACCAGTGGGCCGTTTGCCCTGGCGCTACCCATGTGCAGCGCACGGGCGAACAGCTCCTTGCCGGTGCCTGACTCACCTTGCAGCAAGACGGGGATCTGCGCTGGCGCCGCGCGTTGCAGGCTGGCCAGGGCTGCCTTGAAGGCCGGCGCACGGCCGACCAGCCCTTGCTCTTGCGGCTGGGCCGAGGCCAGCGTGATGGTGGTCAAGCGTTCGACAAAGGCTACGACCGTACCCTGTTCGTCCAGGATCGGCCGCAGCTCTACATCCACGTGCTCGGGCCCGCGTGGCGTGTGATGAATGTGCAACACACGCTCCGCGACCTTGCTGTCCCAGGCTTTGCGCATCGGGCAATGCTCGCCAGCCTGGTCGCATGGCACGGCATAGTGGTGCGACACCCTGTGGCACTTTTCCCCTAGGGGTGCTTGTTCGTGCTGGCCGAACTGGCGGCGATACGCAGCATTGGCTGCCAGGATGTTGTAGTCGGTATCCAGCACGATGGTCGGCAGGGCATCGTGCTCGAGGTAGGAAACCAGCGCCAGGATAAACGGATGGGTTTCAGGCATGACAGCACCGTTCGGATGATGGATGCAGGGTAACAAGGACTGCCAAACACTGCCATTGGCTGACAGTCGACTGCCAATCATGCTGCCAATTCAGCCAGGCGCTGTCAGCACTGCTCCGGTTTCGTTGGGCCCGGCACGATAAAGAGCCTGGCATGCATCTTGATAAACCTCTTGTCACTGCCTACGCCTTGAATAGACGCGTCGGATAACTGGAGAACGTGATGATCATCGGCAACAACCTTCACGTGGACGCCTTTTACGATGAGGCGACCTCGACCATCAGCTACCTGGTCATGGACTGTGAAACCCGGCAGTGCGCGTTGATCGACAGCGTGCTGGATTACGACCCCAAGGCCGGGCGCACCTGTACTGCCTCAGCAGATCGGCTGGTCGAGCGCGTGGCTGAATTGCACGCCAGCGTGCGCTGGATACTTGAAACACATGTGCATGCTGACCACCTATCGGCAGCGGCCTACCTGAAGGAGAAGCTTGGCGGCCATACCGCCATTGGTGCGCACATCACCCAGGTGCAGAAGGTTTTTGGCAGCCTGTTCAACGCCGAGCCTGGCTTTGCCCGTGATGGCAGCCAATTCGATGTGCTGTTCGAAGACGAAGAAGGTTTCTGCATCGGCAACCTGCATGCGCGTGCATTGCACACCCCTGGGCACACGCCTGCATGCATGAGCTTCATGATCGAGGATGCGGGTGAGACCGCGGTGTTCGTCGGCGACACCTTGTTCATGCCTGACTACGGTACTGCCCGTTGCGATTTCCCCGGCGCCGACGCCCGTACGCTGTACCGCTCGATCCGGCGCTTGCTGGCGTTCCCTGACCAGACCCGCCTGTTCATGTGCCACGACTACCTGCCAGGTGGTCGCGAAATGCAGTACGTCACCACCGTTGCCGAGCAGCGCGCCAGCAATATCCACATCCACCAGGGTATCGACGAGGACAGCTTCGTCGCCATGCGCGAGGCCCGCGACAAAACCCTCGACATGCCGGTGCTGATCCTGCCGTCGGTGCAGGTGAACATGCGCAGTGGCCACTTCCCGGAGCCGGAAGCCAACGGCGTCAGGTATTTGAAGATCCCGCTGAACACGCTGTAAGCGCCCTGCCCTATAACCAGATTTCCAGGATTTATTGCCATGCCTGCCTTGTCGTCCACTCCCCATCCCGACCACCACACAGTGGTCATCGTCGGTGCCGGTGCCGCCGGGATCGCCACTGCATCCAGCCTGATCAGCCGCGACGCGTCCCTGGATGTGGCCTTGATCGACCCAGCCGAGGTGCACTACTACCAACCTGGCTGGACCATGGTCGGCGCTGGTGTTTTCAACGCGGCGAGCACTGCCCGCACCATGGCTTCGACGATTCCGAGCGGGGTGCGCTGGGTAAAGGCGCGCGTCCAGGGTTTCGACCCGGTGCGCCAGTTGGTCATGCTCGAAGATGGCCGGGCCATCGGCTATGAACAACTGGTGGTTTGCCCTGGCCTGAAGCTCGATTGGGGGGCCATTGATGGGCTCAGCGAGACCTTGGGCCGTAACGGGGTCACCTCCAATTACCGCTACGACCTGGCGCCCTATACCTGGGAGCTGGTGCAAAAGCTCAAGCACGGCCGTGCCCTGTTCAGCCAGCCGCCCATGCCGATCAAGTGCGCCGGCGCGCCACAGAAGGCGCTGTACCTGTCGTGCGACCATTGGCTACGCCACGGTCACCTGGGCGCGATCAAAGCCAGCTTCTTCAATGCCGGCGCAGTCTTGTTCGGTGTGGCCGACTACGTGCCTGCCTTGATGCAGTACATCGAAAAATATGCCGTGGACCTCAATTTCAGCCATCGGCTGGTCGCCGTGGACGGCCCCAACCAACGCGCCACCTTCGTACGTAGCCTGCCCGATGGCAGCAGCGAAACCCGCGTCGAGGCCTTCGACATGCTGCATGTGGTTCCGCCGCAAGTCGCGCCGGACTTCATCCGTGAAAGCCCATTGGCCGACAGTGCCGGCTGGGTCGATGTAGACCCGCACACCCTGCGCCATCGCCAGTACAGCACTGTTCACGCCTTGGGCGATGTGGCCAACACCAGCAACGCCAAGACCGCTGCAGCGGCCCGCAAGCAGGCTCCGGTAGTGGCCAATAATGTGCTGGTAGCGCTGGGGCGGTTGCAGACACTAGCCCAGTACGACGGTTACGGCTCATGCCCGCTCACGGTCGAGCGCGGCAAGATCGTGCTGGCCGAGTTCACCTATGGCGGCAAGCTGGCGCCCAGCTTCCCCAATTGGTTGCTGGACGGTCGCAAGCCGACCCGCCTGGCTTGGCTGCTCAAGGCCCAGGCCCTGCCGCCGCTGTACTGGCAAGGCATGCTCAAGGGGCGGGAGTGGCTGGCACGGCCACAACCGTTGGTAGCAGAGGGCGGGCAGTGATCGAAACTCAACTGCTTGGCGCAGCCCTGGGGGCCATCATCGGCGCCGTGCTGGCGTTGACGGGCGCCGGCGGAGGCATTCTTGCCGTGCCCCTGTTGGTGTTCGGCCTTGGCCTGTCGATGGTCGAGGCGGCACCGGTCGGCTTGTTGGCGGTTGGCCTGGCGGCAGCCGTGGGCGCGGTACTGGGTTTGCGTCGCGGCCTGGTGCGCTATCGGGCGGCACTGTTCATCGCCTTGATCGGGGTGGCGGCAGCGCCACTGGGGTTGATGCTGGCGCACCGTTTGCCCAATACGCCGTTGCAACTGGTGTTCGCCGGTGTGCTCACCTACGCCTGCCTGCGTATCTGGCGCAAGGCGGCCAGGGAGCTGCGTGGCGAAGCCAACGATGCGCATCGCTTCATCGAGCCATGTGTGCTGAACCCGCTGCAGGGCCGCTTGCGCTGGACCCTGCCCTGCGCTCGCGCCCTGGCATTCACCGGTGCGCTGTCCGGCTTGCTGTCTGGCCTGCTCGGTGTGGGGGGCGGGTTCGTGATCATTCCGGCGCTCAACCGCTATACCAACCTGCGCATGGCCACGATCGTCTCCACGTCGCTGGCGGTGATTGCCTTGGTGTCTGCCGGCAGTGTGATCAGTGCCAGCCTTGCAGGTGTCCTGCATTGGCAAGTGGGTGGCCCGTTCGCTGTCGGCGCCGTGCTTGGCTTGCTGCTGGCGCGCCCCCTGGCGGCCAGGTTGGCCGGCCCACGGCTGCAGCAGATGTTTGCCGTGGCAGGTTGCGCCGCTGCCCTACTGCTGGCCAGCAAGGCATTACTGAGCTAACAGCTCGCCCTGTTGCTCTGCGCACAGCGCCAGCAGGTAATCCCATACGACCCGCAGGCGCACCGACTTGTGCAGCTCGCGGCGGGTACAGATCCAGTAACTGCGCTGGATGGTTTCGCCAGGCAGTACGCGGACCAGGGTCGGGTCGTGCCGGGCCATGTAGTTGGGCAGCACTGCAATGCCCAGCCCAGCACGTGCGGCCACCTGCTGGGCAATCACGCTGGTGCTGCGGAAGACTACATTGGGCGCCCGGCAGAAGCTGTTGAGAAACAGCAGCTCCTGGCTGAACAGCAGGTCGTCGACGTAGCCGATCCAGCTGTGGCGGGCCAGATCTTCGCGGTTGCGCAGGGGTGGTGCGCGGTCGAGGTAGCCCTGGCTGGCATACAGGGCCAGGCGGTAGTCGGTGAGTTTGCGCGTGATCAGCAGGTCGGCGTTGGGCCGCTCCAGGTGGATACTGATCTCGGCTTCGCGGTTGAGGATGCTGACGAACCTCGGCACTGCCACCAGCTCCACTTCCAGCCCGGGGTAGCGCTCGAACAGCGCGTTCATGCGCGGGGTGAAGAACATGATGCCAATGCCTTCGGTGACCCCCAGGCGGATCTTGCCCAGCGGGGTGATGGCCTGGGTGATTTCTTCCTGGGCCAGCAGGGCGACGTTCTCCATGGCTTCGGCGTGCTTGAGCAGGGCCTGGCCCGAAGGGGTCAGCTCATAGCCTTGGGCGTGTTGTACGAACAAGGCCGTGCCCAGGCTTTCCTCGATGCGCTCGATGTGCCGGGCCACGGTGCTATGGGTGGTATTGAGGCGCTTGGCGGCGGTAAGCAGGCGGCCGCTGCGCTGCAACTCGAGGAAAAACCGCAGATCGTTCCAGTCGAACATGCTGATCCTTGTGGCTGTTCGTGGGCCCCTTTCGCGGGTGAACCCGCGAAGAGGCCTGTACAGAGTTGCCGCTGTGCTAAAACGCACAACCGCTGCGCGAAATCGCGTGTTTCACCCACGAAATTACGCACTAAGATGGATCGGGACAAGAATAATAATCAGGCCCGAGGTTGCACATGCCGTCAGCCGATTCTGTCTTCGATTACGTGGTGGTAGGCGCCGGCCCCGCCGGGTGCCTGCTGGCCAACCGCTTGTCCGCCGACCCTGCTTGCCGCGTGCTGCTGCTGGAAGCGGGCGGGCGGGACAACTATCCCTGGATTCACATTCCCGTGGGTTACCTCTACTGCATTGGCAACCCACGCACCGACTGGTGCTTCAAGACCCAAGCCCAGCCCGGCCTGGGTGGGCGCGCATTGGGCTACCCGCGCGGCAAGGTGCTGGGCGGCTGCTCTTCCATCAATGGCATGATCTATATGCGTGGCCAGGCTGCCGACTACGACCACTGGGCCGAACAGGGCAACCCCGGTTGGGCCTGGAAGGACGTGCTGCCGCTGTTCAAGGCCAGTGAAAACCACTTTGCTGGCGCCAGCGAGCACCACGGCGGCGGTGGCGAGTGGCGGGTAGAACGCCAGCGCTACAGCTGGCCGATACTGGATGCCTTCCGCGACGCCGCCGAGCAAAGCGGCATCGCCAAGGTGGATGACTTCAACACCGGCGATAACCAGGGGTGTGGTTATTTCCAGGTCAACCAACGCAGTGGCGTGCGCTGGAATGCCTCCAAGGCGTTTCTGCGGCCGGTTCAGCACCGCGCCAACCTCACCGTGCTTACCGGTGTGCAGGTTGACCAGGTGCTGCTCAACAATACCCGCGCACGTGCGGTGAAAGCATTCTGGCAAGGCGCCTGGCACGAGTTTGCGGCTCGCCGCGAGATCGTGCTGTGTGCTGGGGCGGTCGGTTCCCCGGGCATCCTGCAACGCTCCGGCATCGGCCCCCGGCAATTGCTGGAAAGCTTGGGTATTGGCGTGCGCCACCACATGCCTGGCGTGGGTGGCAACCTGCAGGACCACCTGCAATTGCGGCTGATCTACCAGATCCGCAATACCCGCACCTTGAACCAGATGGCCAACAGCCTGTGGGGCAAGATGGGCATGGGCCTGCGCTACCTCTACGACCGCAGCGGCCCGCTGGCCATGGCCCCGAGCCAGTTGGGCGCGTTCGTGCGGTCCAGCCCCGACCAGGCCACCGCCAACCTGCAGTACCACGTGCAGCCGCTGTCGCTGGAGCGCTTCGGCGAGCCGTTGCACCGCTTCCCGGCCTTTACCGCCTCGGTCTGCAACCTGCGCCCGGCCAGCCGTGGGCGTATCGATATCCGCAGCACCGACATGCACAGCACGCCGCTGATCGACCCCAACTACCTGAGCGACCCCCAGGACCTGCAGGTGGCCGCCGATGCCATCCGCCTTACCCGGCGCATCGTTCAGGCCCCTGCCCTGGCCGTATTCGAGCCCGAGGAATATCTGCCTGGCGCGGCCCTGCAAAGCGAACAGGACCTGATCGAGGCTGCCGGCAAGATCGGCACTACCATTTTCCACCCGGTGGGTACCTGCCGCATGGGCAATGGTGCGATGGACGTTGTGGATAACCAGCTGCGCGTGCATGGCATCCCCGGCCTGCGCGTGGCCGATGCCTCGATCATGCCGCAGATCACCTCAGGCAATACCTGTTCCCCCACCCTGATGATCGCCGAAAAGGCGGCACAACTGATTCTCAAAGGAGCTGCTACCCAGACCTACCTGAACGAAGACGCGTTACCGACGCCCTGACCCGGGTGCGTGCAGTAGCGGCAGCTTGCGGTCGAAGGCTGCCGACAGTGGAACAACAAGAATAATCACTGTGGCCTGCGGGCCGAGGACAGCAACGATGTCGGATTACATTCAAGAGCAGGCTGCGGCGGCCGGCAGTTCCAACCGTCGTGAGGAACGCAAGATCATTTTCGCGTCATCCCTCGGGACGGTGTTCGAGTGGTATGACTTTTTTCTCTATGGCGCGTTGGCAGCGGTCATCAGCAAGCAGTTCTTTGCGGGTGTGAACGACACCACCGCTTTCATCTTCGCCCTCATGGCCTTCGCTGCCGGCTTCCTTGTGCGGCCGTTCGGTGCATTGGTGTTCGGCCGCCTGGGAGACATGATCGGGCGTAAATACACCTTCCTGGTCACCATCGTACTGATGGGGCTGTCCACTTTCGCCGTGGGCTTGCTGCCCACGTATGCCAGCATCGGCATCGCCGCACCGATCATTCTGGTGATACTGCGCATGCTGCAGGGCCTGGCGCTGGGCGGTGAGTACGGTGGTGCGGCCACTTATGTGGCCGAACATGCCCCCCCGGGCAAGCGCGGTTTCCACACCGGCTTCATTCAGTCCACCGCCACCCTGGGCCTGTTATTGTCGTTGCTGGTGGTACTGGGCAGCCGCTATGTCAGTGGCGATCAGTTCGAAACCTGGGGCTGGCGCCTGCCGTTCCTGCTGTCGATCGTGCTGCTGGGCATTTCCACCTGGATCCGCATGAGCATGCATGAGTCGCCAGCCTTTGTGAAAATGAAGGCCCAGGGCAAGGTCAGCAAGTCGCCGATCCGGGAGTCGTTCACCTCGTGGCCGAACCTCAAAGTCGTACTGACTGCACTGTTCAGTATCAATGCCGGGCAAGCGGTGACCTTCTACACCGCGCAGTTCTACGTGCTGTTCTTCATGACCCAGATGCTGAAGGTAGACCCGGCCCAGGCCAATACCCTGCTGATCATCAGCGTGGTGATCGGTGCGCCGTTCTTCGTGTTTTTTGGCTGGCTGTCGGACCGTATCGGGCGCAAACCGATCCTGATGCTGGGCTTGCTGCTGGCCACGGTGCTGTACTTCCCGCTGTTCAAGGCCTTGAGCCACTATGCCAACCCACAAATTGACGCCGCCAGCCGCCAGGCGCCGATCGTGGTCACTGCTGATCCGCAAGGCTGCACGTTCCAGTTCGACCCGGTCGGCAAGGCCCGTTTCGACAGTCCGTGCGACAAGGTCAAGACCTTCCTGGTCAAACAGGGCCTGCCTTACAGCTCGGTCAGCGTAGCCGGCAGCGAGGTAGTGGTGAATGTGGGCGACAAGACCATCAACGGCTTCGACGAAGCCGCGATGCGTGCGGCGGTGGAGCAGGCAGGCTACCCGGCCAAGGCTGACCCCGCGCAGGTCAACCAGGTGATGGTCGTGGTGCTGATCGTGGCGATGATCCTGATCGCGACCATGACCTACGGTCCGTTGGCCGCAGTGATGGTCGAGCTGTTCCCGACCCGCATTCGCTACACCTCGATGTCGCTGCCCTACCACATTGGCAACGGCTGGTTCGGCGGCTTCCTGCCCACCGTGTCGTTTGCACTGGTGGTGTACACCGGAGACATCTTCTACGGGCTTTGGTACCCGATCCTGGTGACCGGCATCAGCTTGGTGGTGGGGATTTTCTGCCTGAAAGAAACCAAGGATGTGGATATCGACAAGATCTGAAAGCGGGCGCGGATCCTTGTAGGAGCGGCCTTGTGTCGCGATGGGCCGCGCAGCGGCCCCAGGATTTTGCCTTGATGCACACATTGCCGGGGCCGCTTTGCGGCCCATCGCGACACAAGGCCGCTCCTACACAAAGCGATGCGTACTGGAAATGGAGCCCAAAAAAAACCGGCTGTAAAAGCCGGTTTTCTTATGCCCCGAAAAAACTTATGCACGCTTTTCAGAAAAATGTCACACCCAAAAATAAACAGCCAATTCAATAACTTAGCGCTTACTTCAAGCATTTCAACGAAAAAGTGCTCACAAGTTATCCACAGATATCACGCCATCTGCTCCTGCGGTTCTTCTGCTGCTGGCGGCAGCGAGCCCATGGCCCGCTGGGTTGCTTCGTTCCACGCCTGAGCGCGGTCGTTGAGCTCGGCAATGGCCCGTGGCCCGGTGCCGTTGGCGTACATCGGCTCGCCAATCACCACCTCGATGGTGCCCGAGCGCTTGCCCCAACCAGTTTTCGGCCAGAACTTGCCGGCGTTGTGGGCAATCGGCAGTACCGGCAGCCCGGCATTGACTGCCAGCGCGGTGCCCCCGCGCGAGAACTTGCCGACCGTGCCGAATGGCACACGGGTGCCCTCCGGGAAGATCAGCACCCAAGTCTTCTGCTTGAGCAGCTCATCGCCCTTGCTCGCGACCTGGCGCAGTGCCTCCTTCGGGTTGTCGCGGTTGATCGCGATCGGCCGCAGCATGGCCATGGCCCAGCCGAAGAACGGCACGTACAGCAGTTCGCGCTTGAGCACCTGGCTAAGCGGCGAGAAGTACTGCGACAGGAAGAATGTTTCCCAGGTGCTTTGGTGGTTCGACAGGATCACGCAAGGCTCGGCCGGCACGTTCTCGGCACCGGTGATCTTGTAGTCGATGCCCAGAATCGTCCGCACGAGGAACAAGGCGCAGCGGCACCAGTACACATTGATGAACTTGTAGCGCTTGGGGAACGACAGAAACGGCGCGACGAAAAAGCTCAGCGAGCACCACAGCAACGAACTGGTGCCCAGCAGCAGGTAAAAAAGAAAGATTCTGATCGCCTGCAGGATCGACATAGTGGCTTGTACCATTGCGGGGCATGCCCGCCTGAGAAAAATGCGCCCGCAGGCGCACTGTTTAAATTAGTTCTCTGGCGATAGCTGCCAGATCGTCGAAAATCAGTGTAGTTTCCGGAACACCTTTTGCCAGGGTCCGCTCACCTTTGCCGGTTTTCACCAACACGGGTTGTGCACCGACGGCCAGGGCGGCCTCCAGGTCACCTTTGCTGTCGCCAACGAACCAGACGCCTTCAAGGCCGACCTGGTAATGCTCGGCGATCGCCCGCAGCATGCCTGGCTTGGGCTTGCGGCAATCGCAGCCTTCATCCGGGCCGTGCGGGCAATACACGATGTGGCCAACCTCGCCGCCCTGCTCGGCCACCAGCGCGCGCAGGCGCGCGTGCATGGCCTCGAGGGTTGCCAGCGGGTAATAGCCACGGGCGATACCGGACTGGTTGGTGGCCACGGCCACCGTCCAGCCCGCCTTGCTCAACTGCGCGATCGCTGCGACCGAGCCTGGGATCGGGACCCACTCTTCCAGCGTCTTGATGTAGGCGTCGGAGTCGTAGTTGATCACCCCGTCACGGTCGAGAATCAGCAGTTTCAAGGCTTACCCCAGCAACGAGATGTCGGCCACACCCAGGAACAGGCCGCGCAGGCGGCTGAGCAGGGCGTAGCGGTTGGCACGTACCTTGGCGTCTTCGGCGTTGACCATGACCGCCTCGAAGAAGGCATCAACCGGGTCGCGCAGGGCTGCCAGGCGGGCCAGCGATTCGCTGTACTGCCGTGCAGCAGCCATCGGTTGCACGGCCTGGTCGGCCTGCTGGATGGCCGAGTACAGCGAGAACTCGTTGGCATTGTCGAAGTACTTCGGCTCGACCTGCTCGGCGATGGCGCCTTCTGCCTTGCTCAGCAGGTTCGACACACGCTTGTTGACCGCGGCCAGGGCCTCGGCTTCGGGCAGCTTGCGGAACGCTTGCACCGCCTGTACACGCTGGTCGAAGTCCAGCGCCGAGCCTGGCTGCAGGGCACGTACCGACAGGTAGGTGGCCACGTCGATGCCTTCGTCTTCGTAGCGCGCACGCAGGCGGTCGAAGATGAACTCCAGCACCTGCTCGGCCAGGCCGGCAGCCTTGACCTTGGCACCGAACTGCTTGACCGCGAATTCCACCGCACCGGTCAGGTTCAGGTCCAGCTGCTTCTCGATCAGGATACGCAGCACACCCAGCGCTGCACGGCGCAGGGCGTACGGGTCTTTGCTGCCGGTTGGCAGCATGCCGATGCCGAAGATGCCCACCAGGGTGTCGAGCTTGTCGGCGATGGCCACGGCGGCACCGGTGAGGGTTTGCGGCAGCTCGGCACCAGCACCGCGTGGCATGTACTGCTCGTTCAGCGCCAGGGCGACGTCTTGCGGCTCACCGTCGTTGAGCGCGTAGTAGTAACCGGCAACACCCTGCATCTCCGGGAATTCGCCGACCATTTCAGTGGCCAGGTCGCATTTCGACAGCAGGCCGGCCCGGCCGGCGCGCTGGGCGTCGCCGCCGATCAGCGGGGCGATGAAGGCAGCCAGTTTGGAAACGCGCTCGGCCTTGTCGTACACAGTGCCCAGCTGAGCCTGGAAGACCACGTTCTTGAGGCGCTCGTTGAAGGTTTCCAGCGGCTGCTTCTTGTCCTGCTTGAAGAAGAATTCGGCGTCGGTCAGGCGTGGGCGCACGACTTTCTCGTTGCCTTGCACGATCTGCTTCGGGTCGCGGCTTTCAACGTTGGCCACGGTGATGAAGCGCGGCAGCAGCTTGCCTTCGCTGTCCAGCAGGCAGAAGTACTTCTGGTTGTCCTGCATGGTGGTGATCAGGGCTTCCTGCGGCACTTCGAGGAAACGCTCCTCGAACGAGCACACCAGCGGCACCGGCCACTCGACCAGCGCGGTCACTTCGTCCAGCAGCGCCGGTGGCACGATGGCCGTACCTTCCTGCTGCATGGCCAGCTCTGCGGTACGCTTGCTGATCAGCTCGCGGCGCTCGGCGAAGTCGGCCAGCACGTAGGCTTTGCGCAGGTCTTCGACGTAGTTGGCCGGTGCAGTGATGAGCACGTTTTCCGGGTGGTGGAAGCGGTGGCCACGGGATTCACGGCCGGCCTTCTGCGACAGGATGGTGCAATCGACCACCTGGTCGCCCAGCAGCATGACCAGCCATTGGGTCGGGCGCACGAACTCTTCACGGCTGGCGGCCCAGCGCATGCGCTTGGGAATGGGCAGATCGTTCAGCGAGTCCTCGACGATGGTCGGCAGCAAGCCGACGGTCGCTTTGCCTGGGATGTGCTGGGAGAAACGCAGCTTGGGGCCGCTCTGGTCGATTTCGGCCAGCTCTACACCGCACTTCTTGGCAAAGCCCAGGGCAGCCTGGGTCGGCTCGCCGTCTTTGAAAGCAGCCTGCAGGGGGGGGCCGTCGATGTTGATGCTGCGGTCAGGCTGCTGCACGTCCAGCTGGCGAATCAGCACGGCCAGGCGACGCGGCGCAGCATAGACCTGCTTGCCGGTGTAGTTCAGGCCAGCGGCCTGCAGGCCCTTTTCGATGCCGGCCAGGAAGGCGTCGCCGAGGCTGGCGAGGGCCTTGGGAGGCAGCTCTTCGGTGCCCAGTTCTACCAGGAAATCTTGAGCACTCATTGTGCAGCCTCCAGCTTAGCCAACACTTCGTCACGCAGTTCGGGGGTGGCCATCGGGAAGCCCAGGCGTGCGCGGGCTTGCAGATAGCTTTGCGCCACGTCCCGGGCCAGGGTACGCACACGCAGGATGTAGCGCTGGCGCTCGGTCACCGAGATGGCGCGGCGGGCGTCCAGCAGGTTGAAGGTATGCGAGGCCTTCAACACCATTTCATAGGTCGGCAGCGGCAGCTCCAGCTTGATCAGGCGGTTGGCTTCGCTTTCGTAGAAGTCGAACAGTTCGAACAGCTTGTCGACGTTGGCGTGTTCGAAGTTGTAGGTCGACTGCTCCACCTCGTTCTGGTGGAACACGTCACCGTAGGTGACCTTGCCGAACGGGCCGTCGGCCCATACCAGGTCATAGACCGAATCGACGCCCTGGATGTACATGGCCAGGCGTTCGAGGCCGTAGGTGATTTCACCGGTGACCGGGTAGCACTCGATGCCACCTACCTGCTGGAAGTAGGTGAACTGGGTGACTTCCATGCCGTTCAGCCAGATTTCCCAGCCCAGGCCCCAGGCGCCGAGGGTCGGCGATTCCCAGTTGTCTTCGACAAAGCGAATGTCGTGCACCAGCGGGTCCAGGCCAATGGCTTTCAGCGAGCCCAGGTACAGCTCCTGGAAGTTGGCCGGGTTCGGCTTGAGCACCACCTGGAACTGGTAGTAGTGCTGCAGGCGGTTGGGGTTTTCGCCATACCGCCCGTCGGCAGGGCGACGGCTAGGCTGCACGTAGGCGGCGTTCCAGGTTTCTGGACCCACGGCGCGCAGGAACGTTGCGGTGTGGAAAGTGCCGGCGCCTACTTCCATATCGTAGGGCTGAAGCACCACACAACCTTGAGCTGCCCAGTAGTTTTGCAGGGCGAGGATCAGGTCTTGGAAGGTACGCACGGCTGGCGTAGGCTGGCTCACGAAATTCACCTGTATCTGGGGATGCGGATGTAAAGAGCGGGAGTATAACCTGATTCGCCTCGCCCTCTACTCATTGGAGCCTTATGCCACGCTGCTTTTGGTGTACCGACGATCCGTTGTACCAGGCCTACCATGACCAGGAATGGGGAACGCCGCAGCGCGATCCGGCGTTGCTGTTCGAGATGCTTTTGCTCGAAGGGTTCCAGGCCGGGCTTTCATGGATCACCGTTTTACGCAAACGCGAGCGTTACCGCGAGGTGATGCACGGGTTCGACCCGGTCAAACTGGCCACCCTCAGCGACGAACGCATCGAAGCGCTGATGCAGGACCCCGGGATCATCCGCAACCGCCTCAAACTCAAGGCTGCCCGGCGCAATGCGCAAGCCTGGCTGGCTGTGGATAACCCCGCCGAATGGCTGTGGTCGTTCGTGGGCGGTGCGCCGAAGATCAATCACTTCGAGGGCCGCGCTGACGTGCCGGCGGTCACCGACGAAGCCAAGGCCATGAGCAAGGCGCTGCAGAAAGCCGGCTTCACCTTTGTCGGCCCGACCATCTGCTATGCCTTCATGCAAGCCACCGGCATGGTCATGGACCACACCATCGATTGCGATCGTTACGCCGCCCTGGTTCGTTGAAGGGTTACAATGCGCACCTTGCTGAAATAAGGAATTCGCCTGTGGAAAAGTTCAAGGGCGCCCTGATGGTCGGGGTGCTGCGCCTGTTTGCCAAGCTGCCCTGGGGCGCTGTACAGCGCGTGGGCGCCGGCATCGGCTGGCTGATGTGGAAGATCCCCAACGGTTCACGCAACGTGGTGCGCATCAACCTGGCCAAGTGTTTCCCCGAGATGGACCCGGTTGCCCGCGAGCAACTGGTTGGCCAAGCCTTGCGGGACATTGGCAAGTCGTTTGTGGAAAGCGCCTGCGCCTGGATCTGGCCGCCACAGCGCTCGCTGGAACTGGTCAAGGAAGTGCACGGCCTGGAAGTGCTGGAGCAAGCCCTGGCGTCTGGCAAGGGTGTTGTGGGCATCACCAGCCACCTGGGTAACTGGGAGGTGCTCAACCACTTCTATTGCAACCAGTGCAAGCCGATCATTTTCTACCGCCCGCCCAAGCTCAAGGCTGTGGATGACCTGCTGCGTGAGCAGCGCGTACAGATGGGCAACCGCGTTGCGCCTTCGACCAAGGAAGGCATTCTCAGCGTGATCAAGGAGGTGCGCCGGGGCGGCCAGGTGGGCATCCCCGCTGACCCGGAGCCAGCCGAATCGGCAGGCGTGTTCGTGCCATTTCTCGGTACCCAGGCACTGACCAGCAAGTTCGTGCCGAACATGCTGGCGGGCGGCAAGGCGGTGGGGGTGTTCCTGCATGCCTTGCGCCTGCCGGATGGCTCGGGTTTCAAGGTGTTTCTCGAAGCTGCGCCGCAAGCAATGTACAGCACCGACGTGAATGAGTCGGCGGCGGCGATGAGCAAGGTGGTCGAGCGTTATGTGCGCGAGTACCCGAGCCAGTACATGTGGAGCATGAAGCGCTTCAAGAAGCGCCCGGCTGGCGAGCCGCGCTGGTATTGAGATCTCTGGGGGCGCTCTGCGCCCCATTCGCTAGCACGCCAGCTCCCACAGGGATCGCATCAGGGCTGACAGGCGCTGCACATCTTGCGGCAAACACCTGTCAGCCCTGCTGCGGTCCCTGTGGGAGATTCTATGGTTCCTGGCAAGGGTAGCCGGAGCATCTTCAGCGCCTGTGAGATCGAGCGCCGCCCG